>DASQYE010000793.1:0-4957 GCA_035639355.1 Pyrinomonadaceae bacterium | reverse complement strand
GTTGGGCACGTCTAGCAGCACGTCCGGATCGCCCGTAGCGGCCTCCTGGCGTCGGCGGGCGCTGGCGGCCTCCTGCCGCTGGCGGTCTTCCTGCGAGAGAGGTCGAACGGGCGTCACGGGCGTCGGCGAGGGACGCGGCTGCTGCTGTTGTTGCGCGTCGCGCGAGGTGGTCGCGCGTGTGCCGGCTCTAGGCGTAGACTCCGTCGTGCTCGTCGTGATCGAGGCGTCGCTTGTGCCTGTGGTCGTCGTGTTGGTGTTCGTATCCTGCGCCGAGATGACGGATGCGCCCGCGATGATGGCGAGCGCGATTGCTCCAAAGCGCGAAAAAGTTCTCACAGTGGTCTCCTCCGAAAGAGTTTGGTGAATACTGCGTAAGCTTTCTGCCGAAAGTGTCGAGGTCTACGGGTAATTCAATCGTGCCCCAGGGGGAGAGACTTCGTCGGTCGCCGCGTCTTAATTTCAAATACCGGGAGTCGGGCTTGCGCTTTAAAAAGGTCTCAGGCTAGGGCGCTGTGACCGGCGCTTGCCGCGAATTGAGGCGTTCGAGCACACGGGCAAGCGTCGCACGAAAGCGTACGCGCCCCTGCACGTTTCGCAATAGCACATCAATCTCGTTTGCGCCGACCTCTACGCCGACACGCAGCCTCAAGCCGCGAGCGCTCTCTTCGCCCGCTTCCACGGATGTCATGGCGGCGAAGTCGCGCTCGGTAATGCGACGTTCCGTGATGTTCAGCTCAAAGGTCTCGTCGGCACTCGTTCTACGGGCAGAGTCAGAAGCAGCCTCCTGCTGCTGCTGCTGCGCGGGCTCGGGCGGCCTGACGCCCGTCTCCTGCGCCGGGAGGGGCGAAGCCCACAGGCATACCAGGAAGATTACAGTCGTCGCTTGAAAAAGCGCGCGGCTCATAGGGGTCTCCTTCCGCTCTCCGTCTGATTAGGAGAAGAGGGCGGGGGCGTCGTCGGGGCGCTTTCCTGCTGCTCCTGTTGCTGTGGCGGCGCGGGGTGCTGCGGCGACGCATCGTCGCTCACAGGCACTTCACCCAGGGCTTCGGCCACAATGCGGTCAATGTCCGCGAAGACGCTCGTGATTTTGAGTTGAATCCCGATATTGCGATAGGTGACGCCGGGCTCGACCGGGCGGGGTAGGTTCTGCCGCTCCGCTTCCCAGGTGGTGTTGCGCTCGGGCTTTCCTTTGAACTCGACCTTAGGAGCGGGCACGACATCGAAGCGCAGCTCGCGCGCCGTCACGTTCGCGGTGATCGAGAGATCGTCCGACTCGGCCGAAGATCGCGGCGTGGTCTTCTGTTCCGTAGTTGTCGCAGGCGCGGGCGAAGAAGCTTCAGGCTGAGCCTGCTGTGCTCGCACAACAGCCTCTCGATGTGCGCCGCATAAGAGAAGAAGCAAAGCGAGGAAAGGGACTGTTTTTTTAATCACACAACCACCTCACGCAACAGACTTGCAGATCAAAAATCTACCGGCTTGACCACGTCAGGGGAAAATCTAAGGGGAAGCTTGCCGGTATGTTAGCAGATATGGCGCGGGGCGAGAAGATTTATTCCGGCCTGGACGGGAGCGCCTGTTTTCCCTCTTCGACGACGAGTGCAGGGCTGTAGGCGCAGACGCGATTGCGCCCGCTTCGTTTGGCGCGGTAGAGGGCGGAGTCCGCAAGCTCTACCAGCTCGACGGGGTCGCGCGCGTCGGCTGGGAAAGAGGCGATGCCGATGCTGATCGTCATGTGATGCTTTCGCTCGGGTTCCGCCGAGCCGCGACGCACGGCCGGGAAGGCGTGCTGCTCTACGGCCAGGCGCACGCGCTCGGCGGCGATGAGCGCCTGCGCGTAATCGGCGTCGAGCAGGAAGGCCGCGAACTCTTCGCCGCCGAAGCGTGCCGCCACGTCGCCGGCCCTGAGCGCGCTCGTAATCACTGCGCCCAACTCTTCCAGCGTCTCGTTACCCGCCAGATGCCCGTAGGTGTCGTTGACCTCCTTGAAATGGTCAACGTCCATCATCAGCACGCAGAAGGGGCGCGACTCCGCTTCCGCACGCGCGGCCTCGCGCCGAAGCTCCGAGAAGAAGGACTTGCCCGTCAGCAGACCCGTCAGCTCGTCGTGCACCAGCAGGCGATGAATCTGTTGCTGGTACTCTCTGTCAATCTCGTCGAGCATGTCGAAGCGCAGTAGATGCTCGCCGATGACGATCTTGTCGCCGTCTTCCAGAAAAGCCTCGTGGATGAGCTTGCCGTTCAGGAGCGTGCCGTTGGTCGAGTGCAGGTCGGCGAGGCGATAGCGCACCTCGCCCGTCAGCTGATCGCGTTCGGTCGTGATGCGCGCGTGCAGGCGCGAGGCGCGCGGGTCGTTGACGCGCACGTTCGCTTCGAGCGCGCGGCCCAAGATCACTTCGTCGCGTTCGAGCGGGATCGGAACGGCCAGAAGCTCGCCGCGCAGGAATACGAGCGCCGGCCGGCGTACATCGACGCGAACCGAGGTCTCCTGTGTATCTTCATTCGCGCTGTCGCGTTCCATAACGGCGCTCAATGGTTTCGGATTTCGGGGCTCGAAGTCGCCGGGCGCGCGCAGGCGGCAAGCCGCGAACCGCATTGACCGGGCGGCTTTCTCTTCAGACGCGCCGGCCCCTGTATCCCCGATAGCAGCTTTCGCATGGTCATCTTAACGCGACGGGGCGGGTAGCGGCAACAGTATCGACCGTTTAAAAACGCGGGTTTGAATGCCGCTTTCGAGCACGGTAATGCGTCGGCTCGCTTGTCGCTCGCCTTCACTTACTTTTATAATCACGTCAGCATCCTGGAACGTGGGCAGCGCTTGCCGTGACCGACCACGGAAGCCTCTAGCGCCGCGTGTTACCCGGCGAAGAGAGTGGAGAGAGAGAGCGGGGCCGGGCCCGTATAAGTCGAAGCAGGGAGCGATCAGTGTGAAAGAAGAAGCGACAGCAGTATGCCCGTGGGCCTCGCAAAAGCTTTCGGTCGAGCGCGTGGCCGAGGCGCGGCTGCCGACCGAGATAGGCGAGTTCAAGATCATAGGCTATCGTTCGCTGACGAGCGATGAGGAGTTCGTCGTTTTGTCCAAGGGTGAGCTGCGCCCGGACATCCCGACGCTCGTGCGAATTCACTCGCAGTGTCTGACGGGCGATGTGTTCGGCTCTACGAAATGCGACTGCGGGCGTCAGCTCCATCGCGCCATGGAGCTGATTGAAGAGGAGGGTCGCGGCGCGATCGTTTATCAACATCAGGAGGGTCGCGGCATCGGCATCATCAACAAGATTCGCGCCTACGCGTTGCAGGATTTGGGCGCTGACACGGTGGAAGCCAACGAGCGCCTCGGACTCGGCGTGGATTTACGCGAGTACCGGCAGTGCGCCGAAGTGCTGTTCGATCTGGGTCTATGCCAGGTGCGCGTCCTCTCCAATAATCCGTTGAAGATACGCGCGCTCGAAGAGGCGGGGATGGAGATCGTCGAGCGCGTCTCGATCGAAGTGAAGACGCCGGAATCGGCGGGCCATTACATGCGCACTAAAAAGCAGAAGATGGGTCACCTGCTCGAAGAGTTCACGATCTGATCCCGCCGGTTTTACGCGTCTCTCCCCCTTTGAAGCGAAAAGGTTTTTCGTCCCCTCAACGCAAAGGGATTTGTGTTGCCGTTCCAACAGCTTTTTCATTACACTTAGCCGCCAGGGAGGGGCTAAATCATGAGACAACACTTCGCAGGTCTTACGATTCTACCGCTATTGCTGCTCGTCGGACTCTTAATCAGTCCTGCCGCCGCAGAGGATAAGAAGCCGGCGCTCACGGCCGAAGAGATAATCAGTAAGCATCTGGCGGCCGCCGGCGGTAAAGAGGCTCTAGGCCGCTTCAAATCGCGCATCGCCATCGGCACAGTCAGAAAAGAGAACGACAGCAATATAAAAATGGCGATTATGTCCGAAGCGCCGAATCGCCTATCGGCGGTCTACGTTTTTCCAGAGTATGAGCTGAGGTTTGTCTACAACGGCAGCAGCGGCATCATACAGCCTCAGATACCGCGTAAATACACCAAGTTTGAAAGCAAGTACCGCGAGATAGCGGCTTCCGGTCTGATGTTCAATAACATCTCCCTCTACAACCTCCTTCTCCAACCACCTGGGGAAGTGAAGTTTGAAGCCAAGGGCACGAAGAAGTTGAAAGGTCGTGAGGCTTACATAATTGATGTCAAACGCTCGAAGGGCGACGCAATGCGCCTCTACTTTGACGCCGAGAGCTTTATGTGGGTGCGCACCGATTATGGAAAGACACACATTTCTTCAGAGATAAGGCCCTTCACCAACGAGCCCGCGACTCATGGCGGCGACGAGCTGACCGTGGATTTTTATATCGAGACTTCGGATTTCAGAGATGTGGACGGCGTCAAGCTGCCGTTCAAGTTCGAGCAGGTTATCTCCGTTCCCATCCTCCGCCAGGCCACCAGCGGACTCATCACCGGCACAATCACCGAATACCGTCACAACGAAGTTATTGACCCACGGATGTTCCAGTGAAGCGCCGAAAAAGTAGAAGGGCGAGACCATCCCTGTTCAAAGGCGGTCTCGCCCTTCCGCTTTTATCTTACAGCCATCGCCCGTAACGCTTGGGCCTACTTCTTGCTCGTCGCCGCTTTAGCGCGTAGCTCCTGAATAATCTGGCGAATCTGAGCGACATCTTTAACCTTGGGCGAAGCCTTCAGGTAGACCTCCAATTCCTGAACGGCGCGCGTGTAGTTCCCCTGCTCGTTGTAGATACCCCCTAGGAACCTGTGCGCCTCGTTGATTTCCAGGCCCCCACCCAGAGCGAGCGCGCGCTGGAACTCTTGCTCCGCTTTCGCAAAATCGTTCGTCTTGATGAAAGCGCGGCCCCTGTAAAGGTGCGCGATGGCGGACGTATCGTTGATCTTGATGGCGTGATCCAGCTCCTCTCCGGCGCTCTGGAATTGCTT
>DASQYE010000792.1:0-2844 GCA_035639355.1 Pyrinomonadaceae bacterium | reverse complement strand
GCACGTCTTTGACGGCGCGATGGGCACGATGCTCTATAGCAAGGGCGTTTACATCAATCGCTCCTATGACGAGCTGAACCTGACGAACCCCGACCTGGTACGCGAGGTGCACGAGGAGTACGTGCGCGCCGGGGCGGACATCATAGAGACCAATACGTTCGGCGCGACGGCCCCCAAGCTGCAACAGTACGGGCTAGAAGCGAGCATACGCGAGATCAATATCGCGGCCGCCAGCCTGGCGCGCGAGGCCGCCTGCGATAGATGCTACGTGGCGGGCGCGATCGGCCCGCTGGGCCTGCGCATAGAGCCTTATGGCCCCACCTCCTTCAACGAAGCCAAGGACTTGTTCAGAGAGCAGGTCGCGGCGCTCCTGGAAGGCGGCGTCGATCTCTTCGTGCTCGAAACCTTCTCGGATGTCTCGGAGATGCGCCAGGCCATCCGCGCCGTCCGCGAGTTATGCGATCTGCCCGTGGTCGCCCAGATGACCATTATGACCGACGGCAATACCACGTTCGGCACGACGCCGGAGATTTTCACGACGCGGCTAGACGAATGGGGCGCAGACGTTATCGGACTCAACTGCGGCGTCGGCCCTGCCATCGTGCTCACGGCGATCGAGAAGATGCGCGCGGTGACCGCCAAGAGGCTGTCGGCGCAGCCCAACGCAGGGCTGCCGCGCGACGTGCAGGGCCGACAGTTCTACATGTGCTCGCCCGAGTACATGGCTAAATACGCCAAGCGCATCATCCAGGCCGGGGCGAAATATATAGGCGGTTGCTGCGGCACGACGCCCGCTCATATCAAGCTGATCTCGGACGCGGTCAGGGCTGCGTCTCCGCGCAAGCAGCGCGTCGTCATGGGTGCGGCCGCGCCTCTGCCCGTCGAACAGTTAACGCCGGTCGATATAAAGGTCGTCGCGCCCGAGGAGCGCTCGCACTGGTCGCGCAAGATCACCAACGGCGAGTTCGTCACCTCCGTAGAAGTTCTCCCGCCGAAAGGATGCGACGCTCAGAAGACGCTCGCCTCGATCCGTCTTCTTAAGGAGGCGGGCGTTGACGGCGTCAACATCCCCGACGGGCCGAGAGCGCAAACGCGCATGAGCGCGCAGGCCACAGCCATCCTCGTCGAGCGCGAGATAGGCATCGAAGCCGTGCTCCATTATTGCTGCCGCGACCGCAATTTGCTCGGCATGATGAGCGATCTGCTGGGCGCAGCCGCGCTCGGGATTCGCAATCTGCTGCTCATAACGGGCGACCCGCCGAAGATGGGCCCGTACCCGGACGCCACCGCCGTCTTTGACATAGACTCCATCGGCCTGACCAACATGGTCAACAAGCTCAATCACGGGCTGGACCTGGGCAATAACCCTATCGGGAGGCCGACGGCCTTCTGCATCGGCGTTGGCGTTAATCCAGGCGCGATCAATCTGGACGAAGAGATCAAGCGTTTCGAGTACAAGGTAGAGGCCGGGGCGCAGTACGCCATAACGCAGCCGGTCTTCGATACGGAGCAATTGCGCGATTTTCTCAAGCGCATCGAGCACGTCCGCATCCCTATCGTGGCGGGCATCTGGCCGCTCGTCTCCTATCGCAACGCGGAATTCCTGCACAACGAAGTGCCTGGCGTGCGCGTCACGCCGTCCATCATGGAGCGTATGCGCATCGCTTCCGAGCGCAGTAAGGAGGCGGCGCGCGACGAGGGATTGAAAATCGCGCGGGAATCTTTGCTGGAGGTGCGCGAGTTGATTCAGGGCGTGCAGGTGTCCGCGCCCTTTGGCAATGTGCGCTACGCGCTGGATGTCTTTGGGGCGCTGGAGGGGCTGACCGCCCCGCTAGTGGAAAAGACCGCTGCCAGTCAAATTAATTGAAAAACGAAAAAGCCGACTTTACTGGACAAAATCGGTAATGTGAAATTTTCTTGTCGAGAAATACAAAAAAATATACAAAAAGGTCTTGACAGAAAAGTGAAACTAGATTATAAGCCACATGCTTCTGGCTGACGAGTTCCCCGAGCTTCGCATATCAAGCCGACGAGTTCCCAGAGCTTATCAATCAGCGCTTCTCGCAGAATCAGACGAATTAGTGACCAGATAGTTCGGCTCGAATCGGTTTTTTGATGAACGTTTTGTTCATCCGCCTAAGATTCATACATTTCCAGTTTACTTCGAAGTAGGCCCGTCAATCCTGGTCTAAGTTAATGTCCAGGCAATCCTTGGCAATCCATTGTTAAGTTCCCAAAACAGCGTTGCATAGAAACCAGAAGGAGAAAAGTCTTATGAAGCCCCCGCTCGCCTCAGCATGTCTTAATTTTGTTGACCTGACGAAAAGAGCCTCGTTCAAAATCTCAAGCAGCGCCAAATCAGCCATGAGCCTGCCAGCCCGTTTCGCGCGCCCCGGCGCGATTCTGACCGTTTTGGCTCTGGCGATAACCGTCTTCTATTCCTCTTCGGCGGCCTCGTCATTTCATCTGTTTTCACGCGGCAGCCTCGCTCGCTCCGCTTCCCTATCGAATCCCTTTATTAAGTCGGCGGCCGACCGCAAAGACAGCATCGCGAACGCCGGCGACCTGTTCGCAGACCGCAATGCATCCCGGTTTCCAGCCATCGAGCAGTTTCTCGCCATGGCGGCCATGCCACAGGCCGCGGCCGGCCCCGAAACCGTTACTCTTTACGATTCTGACTGCACGACGCCCAAGACGACTTTCGAGCTTGGCGATATTGTGTGCGCCAAGGTCACGGGTGTTCCGTCAGGGGCTTTCAGGCGTCTGACGTGGCAAGACCCGGATCGTTTTATAGAGCGTGCCACCCCGATCTTAACTGACGGGCAGACGGATTCTTGGACGAAT
>DASQYE010000791.1:0-6774 GCA_035639355.1 Pyrinomonadaceae bacterium | reverse complement strand
TTTCTGGAAGCGATCCGCCAGATGGGAAACGAAGAGGGCGCGGGCAATGCGCTCTTCATACACCTGACGCTCGTGCCCTACATCGCCGCCGCCGGAGAACAGAAGACCAAGCCGACGCAGCATTCCGTGCGCGACCTGATGCAGATAGGTATCGCGCCCGACATACTCCTGTGCCGCTCCGATCGTGTGCTGTCGCGCGAGCTGCGTTCCAAGATCGCGCTCTTCTGCAACGTTAAGGAAACGGCCGTCATCACGGCGCAGGACGTGGACACGATCTACGAAGTGCCGCTCGCTTTTCACGAGCAGAGGCTCGACGACCTGATCGTCACGCTGCTCAATCTAAGCGAGCGCGCCCCGCGTTCCGATCTGGCGCAGTGGCGCGAGCTGGTCTCTACGATCCGCGAGCCGCTGACGGGGCAGACCTCTATCGGCATCGTCGGCAAATACGTCGAGCTTGAGGATTCATATAAATCCCTGCGCGAGGCTTTGACGCACGGCGGCGTCGCCAATAACCTGCGCGTTGACATACGCTGGATCGAGTCGGAAGAGCTGATGGAGGAGGACTACGAAGACCGCCTGCGCGACTTCGACGCCATTCTAGTGCCGGGCGGATTCGGCAAGCGCGGCGTCGCCGGAATGATTAAAGCGATCGCCTACGCCAGAAAGACCAGGACGCCCTACTTCGGCATCTGTCTTGGCATGCAGACGGCCTGCATAGAGTATGCCCGCAACGTGTGCGGTCTGAAGGACGCCGATTCTACAGAGTTCGATCCGAACACGCCCTATCCCTTGATCTTCAAGCTGCGCGATCTGATCGGCGTCGAGGAGATGGGCGGAACGATGCGCCTGGGCGCGTACCCGTGCAGGCTTTCCGAGGGCTCGCTGGCGCGAGAAATCTACGGGGGCGCGGGCGAGATCAGCGAGCGTCACCGGCATCGCTACGAGTTCAACCCGGAATTCCGCGAGACGCTTGAGCGCGCGGGCCTGCTCTTTAGCGGCATCTCGCCCGACGGAAGGTTCATAGAGATGGTCGAATTGGCGCGCGATACGCATCCGTGGTTTCTGGGCTGCCAGTTTCACCCCGAATACAAATCCAAACCGCTGAGCGCGCATCCACTATTTGCCTCATTCGTGCGGGCCGCTTACGAGAATCGCCTCCACAATGAGACATCTTTGGAGAAGACGGGCGAGGTGGAGATCCTCGCGCACGAGCGCGCCGGTGTGGCGGGGGACGACTAAAACGACTAAAGGGACGATACTCGAATGGCTGAGATAGAGACCTCACGGCTGCGGTTACGTATGTTTACGCCCGACGACCTGGATGCTCTTTCGCTCATCACGGGCGACCCTGAAGTGATGAAGCACCTGGGCACGAGCGGCGCGCGGACGCGTGAGAAGACGAAAAACACGATTGACGCCATACTGCGCCACTGGGACACGCACGGCTTCGGCATCTTCGCCCTTGAGCACAAGGCGGACGGCCACTTGATCGGCTGGTGCGGCCTACAGATGTTGGAGAAGACGCCGGAGGTGGAGGTCGCCTACCTCTTGGCGAAAGACTACTGGAATCAGGGGCTGGCGACAGAGGCGGCGAAGGCCGCCATCGAATACGGCTTCGACGAGTTGAAGGTCAATCGAATAGTGGCCATCGCCCGGCCTGAAAACGTAGGCTCCTATCGCGTGATGGAGAAGGTGGGGATGAAGTACGAAAGGGACGCGCATTACTATAACGTGGATGTCGTTTACTACGCGCTCGAACGCGGTTAAGGAAAGACGGACGGCGCGCTCCTTACGACCCTCTTGACGGAAGCGACGCGCCTTTATTATGCCCGCTCGCACGAGCTTCATACATTCGCAGTATGTGTACTATGCTATGGAGCGGGCCGCGGCCTCCGAGGCGACCACTCCGGCTTTATAGTAGGGGGAAGAGGCCCTCGCCGATTGCCCCGCGCGCCCGTAATCGTTATGCTTCATTGTCCTACATGCGGTCAGGATTACGCGGATAATGTCAAAGCCTGTCCGGAGGACGGCGCGCCGCTGCGCGCAGACGACACGGTTGCCGACATACGCCCCGCCGACCCGCTCGTCGGCCTCACGCTCGACGGTAAATACCGCCTCGACGAGCGCCTTGGCAAGGGAGGCATGGGCACTGTCTATCGCGCGACGCATCTTTTGATCGACAGGTCTGTAGCGATCAAACTACTCAACCCGCATTTCGTAGAGGACGAGGAGGCGCAGGAGCGCTTTCGGCGCGAAGCCCGCGCCGCCGGTCGATTGCAGCACCAGAATGTCGCCGCCGTCACGGATTTCGGGCGCACAGAGGACGGCCTGGTCTACATCGTGATGGAGCTTCTGGAAGGCCGATCCTTGCGCGACGTGCTGGCGCGCGAAGCGCCCCTGGATGCCGCGCGCGCCGTCTCGCTGATGCTGCAAATCTCGGCTGCTGTGGCGGCGGCACACGAGGCAAGGGTCATTCACCGCGACCTCAAGCCCGGAAATATCTTCGTCGTGCAGCGAAAGCACGCGCCGCCCGTAGTCAAGGTGCTGGATTTCGGAATCGCCAAGCTGGCCGCAGACGCCATCGAAGACGACGAGGAACACGAGCAGACGTTGACGAAGGTGGGCGTGATGATCGGCACGCCGCGCTACATGTCGCCGGAGCAGTGCGACGGCGGAAAGCTCACGCCCGCATCCGACGTTTACAGCCTCGGCATTATCCTCTATGAGATGCTGACGGGCACGACTCCCTTTTCTGGCTCGACCGCGCTCGCCATCGCCATGAAGCACTCTTCAGAGCCGCCCAGACCCCCGCGCGAGTTCGTCTCCACCATCCCGGCCGCGCTCGAAGAGGTAGTGCTTCACGCGCTTGAGAAGCAGCCGGGCAACAGGCCGCCCGACGCGGGGGCTTTTCGACGCGAGCTGTACGCGACGGCCGAGCGGCTCGGGCTAGAGCATGCCGGCGGGCACAGCGCGCCGACGATGGAGAGCCTGCGCGGCGCAGGCACAGAGACCCCTTCGGGCCGCCTCATAGTGGACATGGTAAGGGTACGCGAGCACCGCGCCGCCATCACCTCGGGCGAGATAATGAAGGGCGCTGACATCTCGAAAGAATACGCGGTCGCCGGGCAGCAACAGCAGCAGCACGAGGCCGCGCCCACCTCCGATACGGCGTCAAACGCATCGCCCGCCACGGCCGCCCTGCTCATCCCGCGTCAAACAGCATTCCCCAGGATGCGCATAGCGTTTGAGCGCCCGGAGATATGGCTGCGCTGGCTCAGGAATCCGGTCGTGCTGACCTGCATCTGTCTCGCGGCGCTGATGCTGGTCGTCGTCATCTTGGCGGTCGTCGCGACGCGCTCTTCAGGCAAAAATAACCAGGCGACGAACAACGCCGCAGGGCCGAAGGATGCGAATGTGCCGTTGACGGGCGCGACGGAACTGCACGCCGACCCGACCCCGACGCCCGAATCGCTGCCCGCTAGGGACGATGCCAACAGAGCGCAGCCGTCGCGCAGCGCGCAGCGCGAGCGGCGCAGGTCAAGCGCCACGGCGCAGAGGCAAAGGCAGCCACCCAAAGGCGGCGGGTTCTTCAACAAGATCAAGCGAGCGATCAAGAAGCCCTTCTAGCGACAGTGAGTCTGCGTGAGGAAGCTTCGGCCGCTCGCTCAAGCCAGAATCCGCGGCTTGCGCCGGTCGCTTAAAGGGGCGCTTGCGGCTTAAAAGAGCCCGTTAGACAGTCCGGCGGCTTCCTCTGTATTATCTTGAACGCGCCTCTGAACCCAGCATGGCCCGGATGATTTAGCGGAGCAGCCGGCCGCCGGGGCAGAGAGAGAGAGGGAGACGCGAAGCGAAGCGGCCGGGGGAAATCAAATGACCAGCAGGAGCGAGGATAAGGAGCAGTTGCCGCCGGGAGCGTTTCGCGTGGGCAGCGCGACGTTCGGGGATGGCCGTCTCTCTTTGATCGCCGGGCCGTGCGTCATCGAATCGGCCGAGCACGCGCTGATGATGGCGCGCGAGTGCGACGCGCGGGCTCGCCGCGCCGGGCTCGATTACGTCTTTAAATCATCTTTCGATAAAGCCAACCGCTCGTCCATAGAGAGCTTTCGCGGGCCCGGACTCAAGGAAGGCTTGAGTATCCTGCGGCGCGTCAAAGAGGAGGTGGGCGTGCCCGTCTTGACGGACGTTCACGACGTGGCGCAGGTCGAGGCGGTATCGGAGGTCGCGGACATCCTGCAAATCCCGGCTTTTCTCTGCCGCCAGACGGATTTGATCCTCGCGGCGGTCAGAACGGGTCGCGCCGTCAACGTCAAGAAGGGGCAGTTTCTAGCGCCCTCGGACGCGCGCAATATCGTAGAGAAAGCTCGCCGCGCCGGATGCGAAAAGCTTCTGCTGACGGAGCGCGGCTCGACGTTCGGCTACAATAACCTGGTCGTAGACATGCGCTCGTTTCCGATCATGCGCGAGTTCGGCGCGCCCGTCGTCTTCGATGTCACGCACGCCCTACAACTGCCCGGCGGGCTGGGCCATGCAACCGGCGGATTGTCCGAGTACATCGAACCGCTCGCCCGCGCCGGAGTCGCCTGCGGCGTCGATGCCGTCTTTATGGAAGTGCATGACCGCCCGGAAGTCGCGCCCTCCGACGGCCCGAACATGTTACCGCTTGAGCGGCTGGGCCCACTGCTACTGATGCTGCGCGATATACACGATCTGGTCGGGCGCGGTGGCGGCACAAAACAACGGGCGGCGGGCTGAGGGCTGAGGGCCCCGGAAGGGGCCGAGGACGCGGCTTCATCTTCTGCAAATATAAGATTCACATGAATAAGCTCTATTCTTTTCTCTTACTCTGTCTATTGATACCGGCCCAGGCGGGCCTCCATTTTGTGCGCGCTCAGGATGAAGCGCGGGCCGCCTGGCTGGTGACGCGCTTCGACATCACCGTCGCCGCGCCGCCCACGGAACGCGCATTGAACGCGCGCGCCGTACTCAGGGCGCGCAATGTAGGGCGCGGCGCGGGCCAGACCCTCTCGCTGCGCTTGAGCGCCAGGGCGGAGGTCAAGACGGTGAGCGTGGGCGACGCGGCCGCTACCTTCCGCTCGGCGCAGGAATCTCGCGGCAATCTACAGCGTGTGACGATCAATCTTCCGGCTCCCGTAGCTCCTGAGGGGGTCGTCAACGTCTCCATGGATTATCGTCTTCCGGTGGAGGATAACAACGGGCTCGCGGCTATCTCGCCCGCCTCGACCCAATTCCTTCCGCTCTCTTCCTGGTATCCGGCGGCCAATACTCAATTCGCGGTGCGAGGCGCAGACAGCGCGCCCTATCACCTGACCGTCAGCGCCGCTTCAGGCGACATGGTCGTCTCCTCCGGCAAGGCCACGGGCAATACATTTGAACAGACGCTCAACGCGCAGCCCTTTTTCCTGACGGGCAGCTGGGATGTGAGCGAGGGCGCGGGCGAGTCTCAAGGCATCAGCGCATGGCTGCCCAGGGGGGCGGGCGCGGACGAGCGCAAACAGGCCGAAGCGTTGACAGCATTGGCTGCGAGCGCGCGCTCATTCTATGCGGGGCTGCTTGGGCCTGCGCCCGACAGCCCCGTTCGATTGGTGACGGTCGAGCGCGGCGCTGGATTCAACGAAGCGGGGACGGTTTTGCTGGACGCGGCGTCGTTTCGTCGAGCGAAGATCGATTCGGCGACGGCGCTGCTTATCAGCGAGGCCGTGGCGCGTTTGTGGCTCGGCGGAGCAACGGCCATAAGGGGCGAAGGCTACGGCGCGCTGCGCGAAGGTCTCTCTCGCTTTCTAGCCTCGCTTTTCCTGGAGAAGCAGTTCGGAGCAGAGGCGGCCGAGGCAGAGCGCATGCGCGAGCGCGTCGCTTACACGGCCATCGCCAGGCGTGAAGCGCCGCTCTCGCTTGCCACGCCGATCGACGATTCGTATTTCACCTCGGCCACGAACAAGGGCGCGATGATCTGGCGGCTGGTCGATCGCGCTCTCGGGCGCGACGCTTTTATAGAGTTGCTGCGCGCGCAATTGCAGGCCGCAGGGCGCAACTCGGTCGGGCTCACGCTCGCAAACCTTCGCGCTGCGCTGGCCGAAAAGGGCGGCGCCGGCGTCAAGACGATTCTGGATCAAGGGTTGGACAAGCCCACGGACATCGATCTGATGGTCGGTTTGCCGCAGCCGCGCGGCGGACAGTGGGTCTCGGCGCTGCGCAATACGGGCTCGCTTGAGGTTGCGGTGAAGGTCGTCGCGACGACAGAAAGGGGCGAGCGGGTGGCTACGGACGCGACGATACCGGCGCGCGACTTCGGCGAGGCGGTCTTCAAAACGACGGCCAGGATCGTGCGCGTAGAGGTTGATCCTGATAAGTATTATCCGCAGCTCGATTACGCCAACGACGTTGTCCCGCGCAAGGATTTGAGCGAAGACGCGCTCGCCGAAGCGACACGCGCCTTCGTGCGCCAGGAATATGCGCGTGCCGAAAGCATCACGCGCGAATTGCTCTCGGTCGCGCCGCGTATGCAGGAGGCGCGGATTCTTCTGGGGCGCACTTTGCTCGCGCAGAATAGGATTGACGACGCCGACAAAGAGTTTCGCGCCCTGATAGACGAGCGGTTGCCGACGCCGCTGGCGCTCGCCTGGGCCAACAACGGCCTCGGCGAAATAGCCACGCGTCGCGGCCAGGCCGCAGAGGCCGCGCGGCGTTTCAACGATGCCGTGCGCGCCGAGGGCGAATACGCCTCGACTCTCGCGGCGCGCCTCGCTCGAATCAAAG
>DASQYE010000790.1:0-2875 GCA_035639355.1 Pyrinomonadaceae bacterium | reverse complement strand
CCTTGAGGCCGGAGACGGAAAAAGATTGACGCGCGCGGAGGCGTTGGCCCTGATTGAGCCCGCGCGGCTCGCCAGCATTCGTGCCTTCAGGGCGGGCGTCGCGGCGCTCGAAGTTAAAAGGTACGATCAGGCCATAGCTAGATTTGACGAGGGCATCGCCGCCGCGCCCGCAGAGCCTTCGCTCTGGATTTACAAAGCGACGGCCTACAAAAGAAGAGGGTTCGACCGCTTCGTCTTTGGTAGCCAAGTCCAGGATAAGCGGGCAAAGGCGGCTCATCTTGCGGCGGCTGGCCGGGATTTTCGCGCCGCTTTTGAAAGCGGTAAGAGGGCCGTCGAGCTGGTCAAGGCTTTGACAGTCCCTACGAATCCGGGCACGCTTGCGGGATACAGAAATGATAAGTATATGGCGCTTGAAGTGAGGGCAAGGGCGGCGGCGCTTCTGGTGGACTACGCCGACAGGTCTTTGACGGCAGAAGCTTTCGCCGCTTACCAGGAGTATCTTCATGTAGAATCCGAGTGGCACACGCGGGCCCAGGCACAACTCCACGCCTCAAGTATTCTGCGCCGGGAATACGGAAACGAAAGAGTCATAGAAGAGTACAGAAAGCTCAACGCCGCCGAGCCCGGTAATATGGACGTGATTGCTATCCTCGGACTGGCGCTCTACGAATCCGGCGACAAAGCAAGATTCACGGAAGCAGCGGCCCTTTTGCAAAGCTTTATCCCTTACGGCAGCGACGAAGATCATCCGCATCCGCTCTGGCATCAGACTCGTACTGCACTTGAATCCATGAGGCGCTAAACCTTTACGCTTATGTCCATTCTTCAAGCCATCATCTTAGGCATCGTCCAGGGTCTAACGGAATTTATCCCCATCAGCTCGACGGCGCACCTGATCTTCGCGGGCCGCGCGCTCGGCCTATACGAAGGCGTCGAGCAGACCCTTCGCGCAGAGCGCACGACGGCCACCATCGCCGTCATTCAGTTGGGGACGCTGCTGGCCGTCCTCGTCTACTTCGCGCGCGACATCTGGAATATCACTTACGCCTTTGTGCGAGATCACCTGGCGCTCATGCGCGGCGGCAAGAGCGAGGCGGCGATGGAGATGACCATGGTGGGCCAGCGCCAGTCGCGGCTCTCGCACGAGGCATGGCTCGGCTGGCTGGTCATCATCGGCTCGATACCCATAGGCACGATCGGACTCTTCTTAAAGAAGCTGATCGAGGGGCCGTTCACGAAAAACCTCTGGATCATTGCGACGATGATGATCGTGGTCGCCGTCCTCTTGGCCGTAGCGGAGGTGGTGGGAAAACGCAAGCGCGAGATGGAGGACCTGGGCGTGCGCGACGCCTTGGCCGTGGGCGGCGCGCAGGTGCTGGCGCTGATGCCGGGCGCGAGCCGTTCGGGATCGACCATCATGGGCGGCCTCTTCGCGGGCGAGACGCGCGAGACCGCCGCGCGTTTCTCCTTTTTGCTCTCGATCCCTGCCATCGCCGCGAGCGGCCTGCTCGAACTCAAGGAGGCCGTCGAGAAGCTGCCCACGGACAGCTACGTTTCGCTCGCGGTGGCGACCGTCGTCTCGGGCGTGGTCGGTTATGCTTCGATCTGGTTCCTGCTGCGCTTCCTGCGCACGCATTCGACCGCCGTCTTCATAGGCTATCGTCTGGTCGTCGGCGTCGCCATCTTAGCCCTCCTGTTCGCGGGCGTAATCGGCGCGACGGACGCTGCCGTGGCCAATCCTACAGCTACACCCGCGCAGCAAAACGCGCCGCTGCTCTCGACGCCGACGCCCGACTCTAACCAGAGCACCAACCAGAGCACTAACAATCGGCGGCAAAATTCTGTAAACTCATCTCGCCCCTCCTCAAGAAGAGCCAGAAGCTGGAACGAGAATAAATAGAGAGAGAGGGGTCTAGAGAGTGTTATGAGTAAGGAAACGAACCGCGAGGACGCAGCCGTGCCGGCGCAGCGCCCGCGCAGCCCCCGCGTACCCGTAGACTTCGCCGTCGAGCTGGAAGGCCGCCGGAGCGACGGCGAGCCCTTTCAGGTGCAGGCCGAAGCCGTCAAAGTGAGCCGTGGCGGGGCGACGCTCATCACGGACGCAGCCGTCGAGCTTGGAACAATAGTGCGCCTCACGCCGCCGTTCGGACGCACCCTTGACGCCGAAGTCAACGGCGTCTGGACGGACGAGACGGACGGCAAACAACGCATCGGCGTCAAGCTGCTGACGGCCGATGGCTGGTTCGCCGAGTAAATCCTCTGATGACGCTGAACGCCAAACGCTGGATCGTGCGTGAGCACGACTCGCACCGGACTGAGGAGCTTGCGCGCGCCCTCGGCGTCAAGTCAATCGTGGCCCGGCTGCTGCTCGCAAGGGGTTGCGAGGACGCGCAATCGGCCAGGCGTTTTCTCTCGCCATCTCAAGATCAGCTTCACGACCCGCTGTTGATGCGCGATATGCGCAAGGCGACGGCGCGACTGCTGCGAGCCATTGACGAACAGGAGCCGATACTCGTCTACGGCGATTATGATGTGGACGGGACGACCGGCACGGTCGTACTGCGCAGGGCGCTGCAAATCCTGGGCGCGCGCACGGGCTACCACGTTCCGCACCGCTTCACGGAAGGGTACGGCATTCAGCAGGAGGCGCTTGAGAAAGCGCTCGCGGACGGATACAAGGTCGTCGTCAGCGTGGATTGCGGCATACGCGCGTTTGAGCCGCTCGTGTGGGCGCGCTCCGCCGGCCTCGACGTGATCGTCACAGACCACCACCTGCCGGACGAGGGAGAGGGCACTCCGCCCGCCTACGCCGTCCTCAATCCGAACCAGCGCGGCTGCGATTATCCGGATAAAAATCTGGCGGGCGTCGGCGTCG
>DASQYE010000789.1:0-2902 GCA_035639355.1 Pyrinomonadaceae bacterium | reverse complement strand
GGTTATGGAGCTTCAGCCTTTCGCGGAGGTAGGTTTGTTCATCCACGAAATCCTCCTCGGTCAGAAGCATCCCGTGAAAATAGTTCACCCGCTTAAATTTGCCGGAGTTGCACTTCTCGGTCGCGCCGGAGTTGCATTTCTCATGGGTGACATTCTTAGACATGCTCTTATTCTCCTATGGCAAAAGCCGATGAATCACGCCTCTGTTTGTTTGGCCTTCTCTCAGGTGATAAGCGATATAGATGTAAGTGCCATCGAATTGCATATCCGAAATCTCGAAAGCAGTCTGGGGCTCCACTTCTATGAATTCGACGCGCTGCACCTCCTCCTCTGAAAATATGTCGGTCCGGGTAATGAAGGCTTCGTTCTTGCCGGGAACGGCCGCCCAGATCAGAGAACCGCCGCTATAGGCGAGTGCGGTGTGCGCCGTGTCCGTATTGACGGCCGCCTCGTCACCGGTCTCTATGTCCACAACGGAGAGCCCGTCATTGTGGCTGACCCATAATCGCGTCCCGTCAAACACCAGATGCGCGGGGGTTTCTCCCCTCAGCCGGTAAGGCTCGCTGACAACGCTGCGCCCGTTATCCTTCGTGATCTTTCTTATCACGGCGCGCTGCCCTTTTTTGTCCCTCGAAGACGCCCTGTAAGTAATCCACAGCGCGTCGCCGTCGGACGCCATCGCTTCAATCCTGGACAGGGGCTCGCGTTCATCCGTTTCAGGCACGGCGATGACCTCTACGATGCAGCCTTTGACCGGGTCGATTCTAGTCAGGTAAAGCGCGTAGCCGGCCCGCGTGCCGACGTACTGCTGCTGCTGCTGCTGCGCGCGCTCGTCGTATTCCTGTCTCGCTTCCGCCTGTCTCTCTTCGGTCTGCTTCACCGTTTTCGGCAGGTCGTGAGCGACGTAGATGTCGCCGTCATGCAGGACGATCTCTCCGGGGTAAGGGTTGAGACTGACGCTGGCGGGCGCGCCTACGGCTTCGGGAAACCTGTAACATTGAGGCAGGGTATGGCACTGTGGCAGACCGTCTATAGTCCGCCGCTCCAGCGTGCAGACATCAACGCGCGTCAATCTCCCATGGGTGCGCGGAAACCCGTAAAGCGTCCCGCCCTCGACAGCCGGGTCTTTCCCGTTAAGCTGGCGCTCGCGGAATGCTTCGTGGTGGCTTAACCACATGTACCTGCCGTCGTAGGCGATGCCCCACGCAGGATTGTCCAGGTATAATCTTGAATCTTTGATCGGCCTGTTGGTCGCCCTGTCGATTCGCCATACCTGCCTGTCCTCGCGATCCGTGACCCAAATGTAATCTCCGTCCGAAGTCAGCCGGAAAGGGTATTTCCCCTCGTACCCATTGCTGCGGTCGAGCGTGGCGGTTTTTCCGTCCCGGTATTTCAACCCTCTGATCGTGCTCGCCAGCAGGGGCACGTGTTGCCGCCGGTTGAGCTGCGCGCCCCAGCCTTGCCCTGCTTCCTGCCGAAGGCATGAAAGCAGCTCATAGAGCACCTCGTTGCTGAAGGCCAGCTTGCGGTTTGCCATGCTGAGGTCTATATCCATGACGGTGGTTTCCGTCGTCGGGTTGTAACAGATGGCGGCCAGCGGCACGGTCTCGCATTCGGGTCGCTCCGGGCAGTGGCGGCTGATTATTGGCGATGGGTCTTGCAGGAAGCGGTGGCACTGGGCTTCGCACGCCAGGCCGTGACCGGAAGCCGATTGCAGGGTACTCGTAGAAGTTGGCTTTTCACGGCTGACCATGAAACGGTAGCCTTCCCGCGTGCGGTTGTAGAAGCATTCCTCTTTGTAACCCTCGCAAGTGTCGATCAGGATGGGCGACGGATTGACTCCGCTTTCCTCATACTTGATTGAGAGGTAATACAGGTACGACTTCATGCCCGGCTTCTCCGGTGACTCCTCCGCCCTTTGCTCCGGCGGGTGACCATCCTGAGCCATGAGCAGGTCAACAGTCTCCTCCCGGCAGACCATGATTTCATGGCCGTACGGGTCGATTGCCAAGCCGGGTTCCACTATCACCTTTCGCTTATCATGAGCGTGCGGATGTACCTTCAGTCCGCAGAGCACTCCCCAGCCGAGCCCGTGGCGATTTACCATCCACCGTTTCTCATTCATGTACTTCTGGTCGTCGGTAAAATCCCGGGCCGTCAAGAACTTGCTGAAGTAAAAGTTATTCCGCTCAAAAAAGCCGTGTTGCTTGAGCGCAGATTCTTTATCCTTTTCCTGCATAGCCATCATCCTCCGTGGTCAAGTTCAATTTAAAACCGCATCAACTGCGATTGTTGACCGCATCCCGATCACGCCTCGACGGCGGAACCTCTTGCCTAAAAACGTCCCTTTGCCGATCTGCGAGGTTAAGCCCAGCCGCGCCGTCTCAAAGCCCTTCGAGAGTCTCGTATCGACCTGCAGCAAGGCGCGCCCGCCCAACTGCATCGCTTCACCTCCGGCGCGCAGAAAGCATCTCGTGTGGGCCGGCTTCTCTTCCTCGACCAGCCGGCGCAGGGCCTGCATTTGAGTTCCATTCTTGAGCTTCGACGTGTCGGCGATGACCGTGAAGTCGTAGACGCCGACCTCGAACGGCTTCTCTACGGGCTCGTCCGCTTCGATCAAGGCGAACTCGCCGATCCGCGAGGATTCTTCGAGGACGAGTCTTTTCGCGAAACTCTTTCCGACGACGGTCGAGCGCCCGAGGATCGAATTCGCGTTCAGCACCATCGGCGTTTGCAGCCCTTGATGTTCGATGATGAATGTCTCGCCCCCCGTGAACAGTTCGATCATCTGTCGCAGGCCCCGCGCGGTGCCGCGAATTTTGTACAGTTGGAACGCTCTTTTAAGTAGCTCCCTTCTTTTCTCTTCCGGCCAGTTGTTGTCGCGCAAGACCGCAAGCCAGGT
>DASQYE010000788.1:0-3285 GCA_035639355.1 Pyrinomonadaceae bacterium | reverse complement strand
ATCCCTGCGGCCTTCATCCTTGCTTTACAGTTGAGGCGCTTGCCGCTTACGTGTGGATGGATTGATAATGGGAGAGACCGCTTTCCGAGCCTGAAGGTCGAAAGATTTTATGGATGACCGCCTGCGCGCGCTCTTTCCCATTACGGAGCGCGCCGTCTATTTGAATCATGCCGCCGTCGCGCCGCCTCCGCTGCCCGTCACCGAAGCCGTCGCCGCGCAGCTCAAAGACGTGGCGCTGTACGGCTCGCTGCATTACCGCAACTGGGTGGCCGTCAGGGAGCGCGCACGCCTTTTGGCTGCCGGGATGACGGGTGCGCGCCCGGACGAAATCGCCTTCGTGCGCAACACGTCCGACGGGCTCTCCACTATTGCCAACGGTCTGCGCTGGCAGGCCGGCGACAACCTCGTCACTTTCCGCCGCGAGTTCCCGTCAAACGTTTACCCCTGGCTGCGCCTGCGCGAAATCTTCGGTGTCGAGGTGCGCATGTGCGAGGAGCGAGGCGGGCGCATAGACATGGACGAGCTGATCGGCTTGATGGATGAGAGGACGCGCGTCGTGGCGATCAGTTATGTTCAGTACGGCTCGGGCTTTCGCGCAGACCTGGAACGCCTGGGGCGGGCAGCGCGCCGCCGCGATGCCCTCCTCGTCGTGGATGTGATTCAGGCCATGGGGGCGATGCCCATAGACGTTGACGCCCAGCTGATCGATGTCGCGGCGGGCGCATGTCACAAGTGGCTGCTCACGCCGGAAGGTCTGGGGCTACTGTACATCTCTGAGCGGGCGCTCTCGCGCATAGAGCCGACGCTCGTGGGCTGGAACAGCGTGCCGTTAGCCGAGGACTACGGAAATTTCGAGCAGGAATGGAGGGGCGGCGCGCTTGCCTGGGAGACCGGAACCATGCCTACGGCCCTGATTCATGGCCTGGAGGCGAGCTTGAGCCTTTTAACGGAGGTCGGCGTCGAGCGTATCGCAGCCCATCTGTGCGAGTTGACCGATCAACTGTGCGAAGCCTTGAGCGCCAGGCGCGACTACGAGATCGTCAGCTCTCGCCGCGAGGGCGAAAAATCCCAGATCGTTTGCCTGCGCCACAAAGGCACTTGGACGCCACATGCGCTCTACGCCCATCTCAAAAAGCAGAACATCATCGTCGCCCCCAGGGGTGATCGTTTACGAGTCGCACCTCATCTTTACAACACCCAGGCGGACATAGGCTCGCTGGTCAACGCCCTGCCTTGAGCCAGCCTTTTTCCGCCGCGCCTCGCCAAAATCCCCGATTTTCGCGTGCGAACCCGGTCGTGCCGCCAGGGCATTCGCCTTGAGAAGAACCCGATAACGGCCGGGTGCGGGCGATTACAGTACAATTTATACGCGGGATTGTATTAATCAAGTACGGGAAGGGTCTTTGAGCCCGTGGCCGTTCGACGCGCTCTTAGATGGGTGCGCGCGGTGAGAACCCCGATTTTAAAGGGGAAAGAGGCGTTTTTAGATTTTTTGCGGCGGAATCTGCGTAAATGGCACAGTCGTTGCTCTATCAGATCGTGATTAAAATGAAGAAGGGTACATGAGGGTAATCGGGTCAGGCTCGGAGACGGCAGTGAGCGAAGGCTTTGGGGGAGGCGTTCTCTCACTTTGAAAAACAGGCAGCGGCTCTTTCGGGGGAACGGGGTTGCTGCTCGTTAAGCGGTCAAAGGGCAACAGTTGCTGGGCTGCTGGTCGGCGTCCTGAACAGGCTTGGGGGAGCCTTACAGGAAGACCAGCAGCCCGCAAATTCTGACAAGTAATAATTGTAAGGGTAAAAAAAGCGGGCCGTGGATATTATCCACGGCCCGCTTTTTTGTTTCCTGATAATCGGCAGCAGCTTTTGATGAGCTTCCGAGTCTAGCCCTCGCCTCCGCCCAGCAGTTTTGCCGGGCTGTTTTGCGCGCTTATCCCGTCTATATTGAGGCGCACCATGTCGCCCGCATCCGAGTAGGCTTCGGAGATGGCCTGCTGCGCGCGACGATGACGGAAAACAAGGCCGCCGAAGATGCCGCCGATCCCGAGGCAGATCAGAATGGCCAGGCCCGACGCCTTGAAGACGGCGATGATGACGCCCGCCATAGTGTTCGTATACTGCCTTTGCATACGCTCAAGGGCGCGCGGGTTATTGCCCAGCCACTGCACCACCTGTTCGTAGCTGATGCTGCTGATAAGCTGCCGCGCGGCCGTTTCGTCCGGCGCGTCGAAGACGAAGACGGAATAATTTCCGACGCGCTGATAGGCGGTCGGGACGCTCTGACCCCGCTCGCGAAGCTCCTTGAGGCGGCCCTGTATGCGGGCGTCATTATCGGTGGCGAGCTGCGGCGTAGTGTTTTCGACGATTACCAGTCGCGCCTGCCCGTAGGTGGCCACGACGGCCTGCGCGCCGCCCTCGAATGAGACTGCGTCAAGGACGCCCTGATTGCCCGCCGCCGCTTTCAAGGTATCAAGGGCGGTCGCGTAAATCGCCCGCTCCTGCGCTTTCTCCCAGTCGGGAAGGTGCTTGACCAGGACCGGAATATCGCCCTCTCCCTTATCAAGAGTCTCTGCAAAGATTCGCGCAAACGAGAGCATCGCTTCGTCATCGGCTTTACCACCGGGCCGGTCTATGGCGACCAAAGCGGGCCCTTTGAAGAAGAGGATTCGATCCTGTAAACGGACGCTCGCCGTTCCCACCTCGCCCGTTTTGATCGTTCCGGTATCCGAAGACTCGCTCCGCTTCGACGATTGACCAAGGTTTGTCAATAAGGCGTAAGCGTCGGAATCCGAACGCAGCCTTGTAACTGTCAGCCCGAATTGCCCTCCCTTTGCCGAACGGTAATCACGCCGGGCGCTGGAAAGAGCATTGAAGCTCCCGGCCGTATCAAAACCGCTTGATTTATCATCGATGGCACGCGGGCTATTAACGGCCCGGTATTCACCCATCCGGTCGGGCAACAACTTCGCCGCCGCCTCCATCTCCAAAGCGGTGATCGCATTGATGCTTGAGGGCAGGAGCAGTAGTAGAAGCGAGACGAGCGCCAGAATGGACGGCAAATTGGGTAAGCGTACAGTTCGCAAAACGATACCTCTTAAATTCGGAGCGTGACGGCTATAAAGACTTTAGAAACCGCTTAACATTAGATGTTCCAGGTAATATCGCCGGTTGCGCAAAAATCTCCGTGAAGCGAACAGTTTAGCTTGAGCGGCGGAGTTGGCGCAAAAGCAGATCGGCGTGGTGGCGCGGGTCTGAGATATTGCGCAGCCGGACGTGGCCGCCCAGCTCG
>DASQYE010000787.1:0-2600 GCA_035639355.1 Pyrinomonadaceae bacterium | reverse complement strand
AATCGTGCAGGACGACAGCGACCCGAACCTCATTTACCTGGGGACGAATCTGGGCGTTTACCGTTCGCTCGACAGGGGCGCTTCGTGGGCTCCGCTGGGCGCGCCGAAGGTTGGCCCACCGGCTAAAGGCAAGCGTGGTAGAGCGTCGAGGGCACGCGGCAGGAACGCCGGGCGCTCTGACGATATGGTCAAGCGGGCGCAGGAGGCTTTAAACGCGGCGGGCTTCAACGTGGGCACGCCGGACGGCAACGCGGGCACGCGAACCGTCAATGCGCTGAGAAACTTTCAAGCCCAGAAGGGCATTGATGTGACGGGCGTGCTGGACGATGCGACGCTGACGGCGCTTGGGCTGGCGGGAGGGGTGCAGACGAGCACGGCTGCCGGTAAGCTGCCGCAACCTACGCTATTCTTGACCGACGCGGTCAACACGCTTGCGCCGACGCACGACGAGCGCAACGGTCGCGCAGGTATGTTCGCCGCGACCAACGCCGGTCTGTATCGCAGCTATGATCCGACGCAAGGGTGGGAGCGGATTCCGTACTCCGGAGGACTCGACGCGCGCACACTGTGCGTTTCCGCGAGCCCGCAAAATCCTCAAACCATCTGGGTTGGGACGGCCATTTCCGGCGTCCTCGTGTCCCACGACGGCGGCGCGACGTGGAGCCAGGTTGAGGGCATTCCGGCGACCGCTCCCATCAGCGCCATCGAGCAGGACCAAAATCGCCCCGGCTATATCTACATAGGCACGAAGCAGACCTTCTATTACTCGCACGATGGCGGCGAGCGTTGGACGCGGCGCGGCGGCAATCTGCCCTACGGCGACTATGCCAGCATCCTAATCAACCCGCAGAACGGCGACGAGATTTTTGTCGGCAGCGCCTATGAGAACGGCGGCGGTCTCTATCGATCGGTCGATGCGGGCGTGACCTGGCTGAGAGTTGACCCGCAGGATGCGCGCCTTCCCAGCCAGCGCATCTGGTCGCTCGCCTTCGATCCGCGTAGCTCCAACAGGCTTTTCGTCGGCTCGCATTCCGCCGGAATCTATATCGCGGAGCGGGGCGTGGGCGCAGCGTTCAGCGGAGGCAATTAGTGCCCCCCGGAGTAAAAGCAGAAGACGGAAAGCGGTCGGCGGCAGGCGCACTCTGAGGCTTGCGAGACCGCTTTCGGTCTTTCGCGGGGGCTCTCGATCTTCTTTCGGAATGGCGCTTATCGCCTTGACACGCCATCATTTTGGCGTGTACATTGCCGACCTACCCGGTCAAAGCGGCCGGCGAGAAGTCGGATCAAGCGGGTGATTACGGGCGCGACGGAAATCGAAACGTTAACAAACCATTTTCCAACTCTTAACTGCTCCCATCCTCACCTCAAGTTCTCCGATCCGACTCATCGCCACAAGCACTGCACGAAGCAAGGGCCGCTTGAAACGCTGCTCGCCGTCGGAGGGTCAAGCGAGCCAGATAGAGAGCGCGCCGGGCATGGTGCGATAAGCTCTAGAAACGCGCCGCCAAAAGGTAAGAGGAGTGTGACAGGAGTCTGCATGTCTACCGAAGAAACCAAGCCGAATGACGGCGAGGCCGACAACAATACAACTCAGGCGGGCGAACCAACAGTCGCGCCCACGACGAATGAACCGCGCTCCACAGCACCGCCGCAGGGAGCGTCCGCATCCTCAGCCGCCGCTTCGGCCAAGTCGAGCGCGCCCGAAGTGGATGACGACGATGAGGAAATGCCGTCGGATTTCGGCGCGATGCTCGATCAGTTCGAGCAGGAGCAGGCCGCCTTTCAAGAGGGCGAGGTGGTGCGCGGCACGGTCGTCGGCATAACGGAGCGCGGCGTCGTCATAGATTTCGGATACAAGTCCGAAGGTATCGTCCCGCAGGCCGAGTTCATGGAAAACGCTCAGATGACGGTTAAGCCCGGCGACGAGGTCGATGTGCTCGTCAAGAGCATGGAGACGCACGAGGGCTATCCCGTCTTGTCGCGCGCCGACGCCGTTCGGATGAAGGCCTGGGATGAGCTTGAGAAGGCTTACAGCGAGGGGACGCCCATAAGGGGCCGCATCACGGAACGCATCAAGGGCGGACTGCGCGTTGACATAAACGGCATCGCGGCCTTCTTGCCCGGCTCGCAGGTCGATACGCGACCCGTGCGCAACCTCGACAGCCTTCGCAACCAGGAGATCGAAGCCAAGGTCATCAAGCTCAACCGCAAGCGCTCGAACGTAGTGCTCTCGCGCAAGGCCGTTATCGAAGACCAGAACGAAGGCAAGAAGGGCGAGACGCTCAACCAGATCGAAGAGGACATCATCGTCGAAGGCCAGATCAAGAACCTGACCGACTACGGCGCGTTCGTCGATCTTGGTGGCATAGACGGGCTGCTGCACGTCACGGACATGAGCTGGGGACGGCTGCAAAATCCCGCGGAGCTATTCAAGGTCGGCGACTCGGTGCAGGTCAAGGTTCTGAAATTCGACCGCGACCGCGAGCGCGTCTCGCTTGGCTACAAGCAGCTTTTGCCCGATCCCTGGAGCAGCATCGAAGAGCGATTCACCCTGGGCAAGCGACTGACGGGCAAGGTCGCGAGCGTCACCGATTATGGCG
>DASQYE010000786.1:0-3431 GCA_035639355.1 Pyrinomonadaceae bacterium | reverse complement strand
CCGCGTCACAGGGTCTATCGAGTTCGAGTAGTAGGTCGCGCGCAAGCCGGCGGTCGCCGTCACACTCCACCCGCTGAAATGAAAAGGCACGGAGAAGCGCGGATGCACGTCCAGGCGCTGCACTATGGAGGGCGTGTTGATGGCTTCGCCGCCGACCTGGTTGCGAAAGGCCACAACGTCCTCGACCGTCTCCTTGCGACTTACGCCTTCGAGTCCGCCTTCAAAGGAGAAGTAGACCGGCAGGCGCTCGAAATACCTGAGCGCTGAAGGCCGCTTGTCGAGCGTGATGCTGGGCAGTTGGCGCGTGCGTATGCGCGCGTTGACCAGCGACGTGACCTGCGTGCGCGCCAGGAAGTTGAAGCTGTAATCGCCGAAGTTCTTGTTGAGGAAGACCTGCGAGCGCTCCTCGGGCGAGATGGCCTGCTGAATCGTATCGGAGAAGACCTGTCTGAAGGCCAGGCTCGAAGTGATATTGACATCGGCGGCCGCTACAAACCCGTTCGGGAAGTAATGCACGCCGTCGATGTAGAAGCTTGAGCCGCCCTGATCGGGAACATCCGGCCCCGCCTTCTTCCCGAAAATGCGATCCTTTACGGCGTACAAGCCAATGTCTAGGTAGGAGCGCGAGTTGGCGCGCGTGCGCAGGTCGAAGCCGAACCCCAAGCCCCGCTTCGTATAGATGTCGTTGCGAAGGGTGATGTCGGCCGAGCGTCCGAGCGTCTGGTAATAAGCGTTCGAGATGCGAAAACCCTTGCTGCCCGAGCCGCTGATGGTCGGCGTCAAAAACCCGGAGGCGCGGTCGCGCCGCTGTATTGAGACAGAAGCGTACGGAAGAAACAGGACGGGAAAACCTTTGACGCGAAAGGTCGGCGTCTTGATCCGCACGCGGTCGTTAATGGTGATGCTGGCGCGCGCCGTCTTGAAGCTCCACTTCGGAACGTTCTCTTCGCAGGCGGTCACCTCAGCATTGACGGCTACGATCTTATCGGTCGCCACCTTCTCTACACTGTCGGCCGTGAAGTATAGAACCGTTCCGTCCTGCGTCTGGTTCGTAAAGCCCGTCGAGTTGACGAAGAATCCGAGCTTGGTCGCGTAGTTCCACTCGGCGCGCGAGCCGGTGATGCGCTGGCCGGGCTCCTGGTCGAAAACGACGTTGCCCTCGGCGACGATGCGATTGCTCCCTTCGTAGACCGTTATCTTGTCGGCCTGCAATCGATAGACGCCGATGCGAGCATCCACGTTATCTTCATAAACGACGACGCGCGCCGCCTCAGGCCCGCTCGCCGTCACCTTTCCGGCGCGAACCTCCAGCTCCTGTGTCGGCTGCTGCTGGGTCGTCGTTCCGTCGCCGGTCTTGACGGGCAGGCGCGGGCGAATCGGCTGCTCCTGCGTGAGCGGGTTGACGTTGGGCTCGTCCGTGATGGGATTCGTGACCTGTCGATCAACCGGATTGGTCTGCTGCTGCTGAGAGCGCGCCGCCGGGCACGCCATCAGCACGATCAGGCACATCGGCAGAATGGACGCGAACGCAGACGACGAGCGCAGGTGAATTGCGGAAAAACCGGTGCGCAAAGATTAGACGAAGACCTCCAGAGGCCGAGTCAGAAGCGGCGGGCGCGCTCTTCTCTCTACGACCGCAACGGTCATGTAGAGGGCGCGCCATGTTGTCATTTAAGGCGTGCCGATGCTAACACGGAAACGGGCAAAGCAGAAGTCCGAAGGTTACAGACAAAGGGTATGGTATTGTCTCTCTCCGGCATGAGCGCGAATTCCAACGAAAGCTTTCGTTTGATGATCGTCGCGGGCGAGCCGTCGGGCGACGCTCACGCCGCAGCCCTTGCGCGCGCTCTGCGCGAGAGAGCGCCGCATGCCGCTTTCGAGCTTTACGGCTCGACGGGGCCGGCGATGCGCGCCGCCGGCGTCGAGTCCATAGTGCGCAGCGACGAGCTGGCGATCATGGGTATCGTCGAAGTTGCGAGGGTGCTGCCGAGGTTCTGGCACGCTTTCACGGCGCTGAAGCGCGCCGCCCTCGCGCGCCGCCCCGAAGCCGTCGTACTGGTTGACTGGCCTGAGTTCAATCTGCGACTGGCGCGCTCGCTGCACCGCCGTGGCCTGCGCATCATCTACTACATCAGCCCGCAGCTCTGGGCCTGGCGCTCCTACCGCGTGCGCAGCATACGCCGCGATGTGGACTTGCTGCTCGGCATCCTCCCCTTCGAGCCGAGCTGGTACGAGCAGCGCGGCGTCAAGCACGTAGAGTTTGTAGGCCACCCGTTGACGGGAGAAGTCCACCCGCGCTACGGGCGGGCCGAGTTTTGCCGCCGCAATCGCCTGGACGAGGCGCGACCCATCATTGCGCTATTGCCCGGCAGCCGTCGCAAAGAGCTTGAGCGCATCCTGCCGCCGATGCTCGACGCCGCCGGTCTGATCGCGCGCGCTCGTCCAGATGCACAGCTGGTCGTCACGGTCGCCCCAAGCAGAAGGGCGGAGGAGGTCGCGGCGCTCATAGACGACGCCAGGCGCAGGGGCGTCCGCGTGCCCGACGCTTTGCGCATCTCGCAGCACGAGACGCGCGAGGCTCTCTCTGCGGCGGACGCGGCGGCGGTCGCCAGCGGCACGGCGACGCTCGAAGCAGCGCTCACAAGCACGCCCCTCGTCATCGTCTACAAGGAATCGCCGCTGAACTGGCACACGCTCGGGCGACTCATCAACGCCGAGCACTTCGGCCTCGTCAATCTCATAGCGGGCGAAAGGATTGTTCCTGAGTTGATGCAGGACGAGCTGACGGGCGAGCGACTGGCCGAAGAACTGCTCGCGCTGCTGGACGAGAAGAGAAACCGCGAGGCGCGCGCGCAACTGAGCATGGTCGCCGCCCGCCTGGGCGCGGGTCGCGCCTCACGCCGCGCCGCCGATTCCGTCCTGCGCGCCGTCAGAGAATGGAAAAGCAAGGCTGAGTGAAAATCCCTACCGGGTGGGCCTATGATTCAAGCTTTTCAAGCCGACTTTCGACGTGCGCTTGATCTGCTCAAACCTGGACTATATCGCGGCTCAGAACGTCAATTTTGCGCTCGACATTAGAGAGGCTCGACCTTAGCTCAAGTATCTCAGCCAGCGCGCGCTCCCAGATCGGTTTTGTTTCAAGTGCGCGCCGCTCAGCCTGTGCCTCAAGGGCTTGAAGACGCGCATCGAGAGCGTCGAAGCGGGCGAAAACTCGCTCCTCAAAGGAGTGACCATCAGGCATGTTTCGTGTGGTTTCTTCTTCGCTCATGCCGAAGATTATGGGGCCTGTTGAGCTTCCATTCAAGTATGGATTTCGCCGGGACACTTTCTCTCAAATGAATCCATAATTTCTAAGATGAGGTAGACGTTCAACCAGCCGACCCGTCTTTCATCCTTGCCTTCAGCTCTTCCAGCTCGGCGCGCAGCTTTTT
>DASQYE010000785.1:0-10380 GCA_035639355.1 Pyrinomonadaceae bacterium | reverse complement strand
ATTCCGACCTCAGGCTCTTTCCCCAGGTTTAGACCCTCGCGCGGGAGCTGCTGCACGAAGGCGTCTATGCGCTGGCCGTAGGCATCGTCGGCTTCGATCTCGATTCTCTTCCGGTCGCCCGCGTTCATGCCGCGCACGCCTTCATCGAAACCCTGTATGACCTGGCCTGCGCCGACCTCGAACTCCAGGGGCTCGCCGCCTTCGGACGAGTCGAAGACCTGACCGTCTTCCAGCCGCCCTGTATAATGAACCTGCGCCGTGTCGCCTTTTTTCGCTTGCTCTGGCATTATCTGTTATCTCCCTGGATGTCTCTGTTTTCTCGGGCAGCTTCTCATATTGGCTGACGAAAATCCAGCGACCTTTGACTTAAAAAACTTTCGCCTGGCAGAGCGCGCGCGCGTCTCTAAGGCCGGGGCGCAGCCGGGCCGCCAGCCGGCAGGAATCGACAGATGAACAAACAATCCTCGCTTTCCATAGTCCTTTTACTCTCTACGCTAGCGACCGCCTTGGGGCAGAGCCGGACGCCCGCGCCCGCTCCGCAACAACGACAACAGCAGCAGCAGCAGGGCGCGAGCGCAGAGGAAGAAGAGGTCGTACGCATTACTGCCAACCTGGTGCAGGTCGATGCCGTGGTCGTGGACGGGAAGGGCAACCAGGTGACAGATCTTACTTCGGAAGATTTCGAGATTCTGGAGGATGGTCGCCCGCAGAAGATCACGAACTTTTCCTACGTCTCGACGGAATCGGCCCCGGCCGGAGCTGCCGACACCACGGCAGCCCCGCGCGACAGGAACGCGCCGCCTCTTCCCCCAGTGCGCTTGCGTCCGGAACAGGTGCGCCGCACCATCGCGCTCGTGGTTGACGACCTGGGCTTATCTTTCGAGAGCCTGCATTTCGTCAGAGACGTGCTCAAGAAGTTCGTTGACGAGCAGATGCAGCCCGCCGATCTGGTCGCCATCATACGCACGGGCGGCGGCATGGGCGCATTGCAGCAGTTCACTTCGGATAAACGGCAACTACATGCCGCCATCGAGCGTTTGCGCTGGAATCCGCAGGGACGCGGCGGAATCAGCGCGTTCGCTCCGATTGGCAGGGAAACGGATAATACGAATGAGAGCAACCTCTCGGATTCGACGCCGCGAAGCACCAATGATTTGAGTGACGAGGCGGATCAGTTCCGCGAAGACCTTTTCACCGTCGGCACGCTTGGCGCACTCAACTACATCGTGCGCGGGCTGAAAGAGCTTCCCGGTCGTAAATCCGTCCTGCTCATCACGGACGGCTTCAACATGTTCATCACCCCGCCAAACGTCACCCTGGACAGGGTCGATGCCAGCAACTGGGGAACAGGCCACAACGAACGCGTCTTTGAAGCGATGCGCCGCCTGACCGATCTGGCCAATCGCGCGTCGGTCGTCATCTACGCGTTGGATCCGCGCGGCCTTCAAACGCTCGGTCTTACCGCGCAGGATGACCTCTCGAATTTCAGGGCCGATCAATTGTCAGCGGTTGCGACCGAGCGGCGCGACAGATTTTTAGAATCGCAGAGCGGCCCCGTTTACCTTGCGCGAGAGACGGGCGGGTTCGCTATACGCAATACAAATGATCTAAGCAAAGGTATACGGCGGGTCCTGGACGATCAGAAGGGTTACTATCTGATCGGCTACCGCCCGGGCGAATCGACCTTTGATCCTAAGAGCGGCAGCCGTCGCTTTCACGATATCGCGGTCAAGGTGAAGCGGCCGGGCCTGCGCGTTCGTACACGCAACGGCTTTTATGGAGTTGCGAACGAGGACGCGCGCTCCGCGACGCCGCGCACGCGCGTCGCGCAGCTGAACGCCGCGCTCGTCTCGCCCTTCAACTCGAACGGTATCAGGCTGCGCCTGACATCCCTCTTCGGTAACGATCCCAAGGCGGGCTCGTTCGTGCGTTCGCTGCTGCACATAGACGGACGCGACGTGACGTTTACGAAGCAGCCAGACGGATGGAACAAAGCCGTCCTGGACGTGCTCGTTATTACTTTCGGCGACAACGGAACGGTCGTAGATCAGATCACCAACACCTACGAGGTGCAGGTGCGCGGCAGGACTTACGAGCGAGCCCTGCAAAACGGCTTCACTTATACGATCAATCTGCCGGTCAAAAAGGGCGGTGCTTACCAGCTTCGCGCGGCGCTGCGGGACGCCGCATCCGAACGCGTAGGCTCGGCCAGCCAGTTCATAGAAGTTCCGGACATAAACAAAAACCGGCTCGCGCTCTCCGGCATCGTCGTCAGCGGAAATGATCCGGCTGCGACGACGACAACAACCGGCGGCAGCAGCAGCGCAGTGACCGGCAGCGCTCCTGCGACCGCCTCAAGCGCCGCCTCCCCCGCAGCCCCGGCCGGCTCAGCCTCAGGCGCAGCGCCTGGCGCGTCGCAGGGCACGGACGAGGCGGCCGAGCGGACGGACACGCAGGCCACCCCCGCCGTGCGCAGGTTCCGGCGCGGCATGGTGCTGCTATATGATTACGTGGTCTTTAATGCGCGCCTGGACAAGGCCACGTCGCGCCCGCAGTTGCAGACGCAGCTTCGATTGTTCCGCGACGGGCAGCCCGTATTCACGGGCAATCTGAAGCCGCTCGATACGAGCAATCAACCAGACCTCAAACGGATCATCGCCGGCGGAGCACTGCGCCTCGGCGCTGACATGACGCCGGGTGAATACGTCTTACAGGTCGTCGTCACCGACGCGCTCGCCGAAGCCAAGTACCGCACGGCGACGCAATGGATAGATTTTGAGATGGTTCAATAGGGGGTTCAGGGGCCGGTAAAGCAGTCTTTCCCCGGCCCCTCAACCCCCGACCCCTGTCCCCCATTTCTTCTTATGCATTCGATCATCGTCGGCACGGCGGGCCACATAGATCACGGAAAGACTTCGCTGGTGCGCGCTCTGACGGGCGTGGACGCCGACCGCTTGCCTGAGGAGAAGCGGCGCGGCATTACGATTGACTTAGGGTTCGCCGAGCTGGATTTGGGCGACCTCTCGCTGGGCTTCGTGGACGTGCCGGGCCACGAGCGCTTCGTCAAGAACATGCTGGCGGGCGCGCACGGCATAGACCTGGTCGCGCTGGTCATCGCCGCCGACGAAGGCGTGATGCCACAGACGCGCGAGCACTTCGACATCTGCCGCCTACTCGAAACGAAAGCGGGCCTCGTCGTCATCACTAAGACCGACACAGTTGACGAAGAGCTGCTGGCGCTGGTGCGCGCCGAGGCCGAAGAGCTTGTCGCCGGCTCGTTTCTGGAAGGCGCGCCGGTCATCGCCGTCAGCTCGCGCACGGGACAGGGGTTGGAAGAACTCAAGGGCGCGCTTCGTGAAGTAGCGGGGCGCGTTCCAGCGCGCTCCGATCGCGCTATCGCGCGTCTCCCGATAGACCGCGCCTTTACCATGCGCGGCTTTGGAGCGGTCGTCACCGGCACGCTCGTCGCAGGCGAGATCGCCGAGGGCGACGAGATGGAATTGCTGCCGGGGGGCTGGCGCGTGCGCGCGCGCGGCGTTCAGGTGCACGGGCAGGCGGTCGAAAGGGCCCTGGCCGGCCAGAGAACGGCGGTCAACCTGGGCGGCGTCGAAGCGAGCCTGATCGAGCGCGGGATGGTGCTTGCGCCTGCGGGGCGCTTGCGTCCGACGCAGATCATGGACGTGCGGCTCGACGTGCTGAAAAGCTCCCCGCGCCCCCTTCGCTCGCGCTCGCGCGTGCGCGTTCATCTGGGCGCGGCCGAAGTCCTGGGGCGCATACGCGTGCTGTCCTACACGGGCGAGATCGCGCCGGGCGAGAGCGGCTTCGCACAGCTGCGATTGGAGTCGCCCGTGGTCACGCTCCCCGCCGAGCGTTTTATCATTCGTTCTTACTCGCCTTCGCGCACCGTGGCGGGAGGCTCGGTGCTGGATTCATTCGCGCTGAAACATCGCGGGCGCGAGGCCGGGCTCGCTCATGCGCGGCTCTCCTCCCTGAATGAAGCGGACGATGCGGCGCGTCTAGCCTACTTCGTCGAAACAGCCGGAGAGGGGGGTGCGCGCCGTTCAGACCTTCAGGCGCGCACGGGCTGGCGCGATGAGACCTTGGAGCGTGCCGTCGCGGAGGCCACGCGGCGCGGCGATGTGGTCGAGGCCGAGGGCGTACTTATCTCCGGCTCGGTCTTTGAGAGGTTGGCCCAGGCGGCGCTCGCCGAAGTCGAAGCGTTTCACAAGCGTGAGCCGCTTGCGCGCGGCTGCTCGCGCGAGACCCTGCGCGAGCGTCACTTCGCTCACGCCGCGCCAGAGGTTTTTCGCGCCGTCATCTCTCAGCTGGAAGAGACGGGCGCGCTCGTCGCCGAGAAGGAGTTCGTCCGCGCGACCTCGCACAGCCTTTCTCTCTCCACAGCGGACGCCACGCTCAGAGATAGGTTGGAGCGGATTTACAGGGACGCGGGCCTGGAGCCCCCCACCTTCGACGAGGCGCTACAGAGGGTCGGCGCGACGACCTCGCGCGAGCACGGGCGCAAGATTCTGCAACTGCTCATCGAGGCGGGGACGCTCGTGCGCGTCGCCGCTGAGCTTTTCTTTCACGGCGAGGCGCTCAATGCGCTCAAAGTGCGGCTCGCACGCTACGGCTCGGAGCATGAGCCGGAGCGATTGATCGATGTCGCCGCCTTCAAGGAGATGGCTGGCGTCTCGCGCAAGTACGCCATACCGCTGCTGGAATATTTCGACCGCGAGCGCGTGACCAGACGCGCGGGCGACAAACGCCTCATCCTTTGAGTTTCAGGTAACTCAGCGAAAATCTAAGGCGGTGAACGGGGCTCCCGGCGCACGGGTTGCGGCCCGCGCTTTGGCCTTCGCCCCTCATTAAGGGGTTGCTTTCACATGCGCGGTGGCGTTAACATGCGCGTGAATAAAAGACAAACCGTCTCGTGGGAGCAGTGCTTGTTGTGGGCAGGCGGTTCTCTTGTGAACTTTGAGCAGTGTCGTCGAGTGGCTACTCCTTTAGCCTTTATATTCAAACTTAACGAGAACGCCGGAGGTTCATTATGAAGAGCCTGATAGATATTCTAACCTGGGTCATCGGACTCGCGGCAACCGTCTTCGCCATCTACCAGTATTACAGGTTCGCCACCTTCCAGGATTTACAGGGTGGACACCAGCACCTGTGGATGGCAATAGGGGCGACGGTCGTTGCGTTCGTCTGCGCGCTGATCTTTTTCGTGCGCCGCGTCAACAAGGAAGAGGAGATACACATCACCCAGTAAGAGCCCCACGTCAACTGTTACGAAGTGCGATTGACACGCGGGGACGAGCGGGCGGCACACTAGCGTGCGCGGTTCTCTTTAGTTACGGACGCCGCGCCCTCTGCGAGCCGCGCGCTCCTTTGGAGTGAGAACCCGACGCCGTTTGCGCCGCAGTCGCAGCAGGCTGTTCGTGCGTAAACGGCGCTTTGGTTTGTTTTCAATACGAGGAAGCTCTTTCACCCGAAATGTAGCGGGAGATATACTTTTAGATGCTGACCGCAACGCTTGCGACGCTCGCGCAAACAACCTCTTACACGCCGCCCTACTATTTCGGGGTGGTGGTCGTCTTGCTGCTCCTGGCGGGCGTGATCGGCTGGATCATCGCCGCCGTCCTGGGCTTTGCGCGCGCGCGCGCCTTCGGCCCATCCACAAGATGGTTTGCGCTCGCCTGTGTGTGCCTGATTATCTATCACCTGCAATTTTTGGTGCTGGCGGCGGCCGCGATCCAGAACGACCCGGACCTGGCGCTCGGCGCGGGCGCTTTCTTCAATCTTTTCGTGGTGCTGGCCTCCGTCTGCGCCATCATCGGTTTCATCAGGCTGACAGACCCGCGTTAGCGTGAGAAGGGGTCTCTACCGGTCTGATTCTTTGAACTTTTGGTAATGGGTAAGAAGACGATTCTTTACGCCGCGCTCGGGCTTATTGCCGGCGCGGCGATTTTCTTTGCCGCGCAGCAGCAGCGCGGAGGCAAACGTGCACGCACGGGCTTCGTCGGCGCACGAGGCGCAAGCTTTACGCTCGACGGCAAGCCGTTTCGCTTCGTCGGCGCAAACCTGGCCGTCATGTACAGGGATGATGACCGCGCGCGTATGCCTGAGACGATGAGCGAAGCGGCGCGACAGGGACTTCGCGTAGTGCGCGTCTGGGCGAATGGCGAGGGCGGCGAAGATTCCGACGTTAAATCCATTGGCGGCGACCGCGCAGACTGGCCGCGCCAGCATCCCTTTCGTTTCAAGCCAGACCAGTGGAACGAAGAGCAGTTCGTTCATCTCGATCGCGTCATCAGTGAGGCAGCGCGCAATAATATTCGCGTACAGCTGACGCTCGTTAACTGGTGGCGGGATACGGGCGGCGTGACGCAGTATCTGAAATGGGCCGGAATAACGGACGCCGCCGACGATAAGAAGCCTTATGGCATCAACGTCGAGCGCGCCATGCTCTTCTATACGAACGAAGCGACGCGGCGCATGTACCGCGAGCACGTAGAAAGAATCGTCACGCGCCGCAACACCATAACGGGCGCGCTCTACGCGGACGACCCCGCGATCATGGGCTACGAGCTGATGAACGAGGCGCAGGCCGTCACGGGCCGCTGGGCCGAGCGCCGCGCCTGGGTCGCGGAGATGAGCGCCTACATCAAATCGCTCGACCCCGATCATCTTGTCACGCCCGGCACATGGGGCTACCGCACCTCCTGGGAACGCCGCGAGTGGCTGGAAGAACACCGCATCCAGACCATAGATTACTGCGACGTGCACAACTACCCGCGCGACGATCACGACAGCTATGTCGAGTCGCCCACGGCGCTCGGCGAGTTCGTAGCCAATCGCGCCGCCGCTTCCCTGGCGCTCGACAAGCCTCTGATGTTCGGCGAGTTCGGGATGGGCCCGGAGGGCTACAAGGGCTTCACGGAGGCCGAGTGGTATCGCGCATTCTTCGAGGCGACGGCGCGCTCGGGCGTGGGCGGGGCCGTCTACTGGATACTGACGCCCGACGCGCGGCGCGGCTACGGCATCGCCTACACGACGCCGCGCGACGACCTCGTTCGCGCAGAGATTCGACGCGGCGCTGACCTCATGGCCTCTCTGCAAACCGAGAGCCCGCCCGCCTGGCTCGAAGACCCGGAACAGCACCTCATCCCGCGCGCCTTCGCCTTCACGCGCCCGGCCGATGACCCTGCGCTGCGCCCCGAGATCGATGCGCGCTCGGACGGTGCGCTTTTCTACCGCTTCAAGCCGGAGATGGCCGCCAGCGCCCGCTTTGAAAAACTGGGCGGAGGCGAAGGCTACATCTGGGGCTACGGAATGGGTTTCGTCGAGTACATCATTCCGGCGCGGGACAAGTACAGGCGCGTCGGCGCGATAATCGTGCGCGCGCACATTCAACCCGTGCTGCCTGTGGACGCGCGCCCCTCCGACATTCAAACGCGCGTCACGCTTCTAATCAACGGCACGGACTGCGGCTCGCGGCTCGTCCCCGTCGAAGACCCTAAGCGCGCCGTCACACAGGAATGGAGCGTTGACTCTTACAGGGTGCGCCTGCAAGCCGCGCGCGGTCTCCCGCTCAACATACGCTTCGCCGTACAGACGGACGCCGACAAGCCCTACGGCCTGAACATCTCGAACTACCCGGCGGGCTACAGCGACCATGAAGTGAGGCCGATTGAGATAGAGGTCAGGTGATAGCCGGACATTCAGTGACAGTGAGCGACGCCTGTAAACTAAAAAATTCCCCTCCCGAAAGCACCCCATAGACCATACCGTTGACAGAGCTGCCGACAGACAGGCCGCCTGGGGGCACGTTGAGAGCAGGCGTGGAGCTACCGGAGACGGAAGTGTCGGCATAAAATGAACCGTAGTCGGCTCCCCCACTGTTGAGTAACAATCCTATTCCTGTAATTGGATTGTTGGAATCGTTCGGGCTGATCGTGCAATAGAGAGCAATCTCGCCTTCAGTGTGGACGCAAGCGTTCCAGCCGGTGACGCTGACAAGATCATTACCTGACTTGACCCCACCTGACGCCGTCGCCTGGGGTAATCTTTCTTTGGGGGCTGATAGGCTCGCCTTAGCCCTTTGTAACATTTCAAAAATTGGATGTTGTGCGGACATGAGGGGTCTCCTTTCGAGTAGAGGTTGTTGGCAACGGACTCTCTAACGAGAGCCTTGGGAGAGCGCACGAATGGCTTCGCGTGCGTAGTAGGTGATGATGATGTCCGCTCCGGCGCGGCGTATGCTCGTCAGTGTTTCGAGCATAACTCGCCCTTCGTCAATCCAGCCCCGCTCGGCCGCAGCCTTTATCATCGCGTATTCGCCCGAGACGTGATAGGCGGCCAGCGGCAGATCGAAGCGGTCGCGTAGCGCGCGCAGAACGTCCAGGTAGGGGGTCGCCGGTTTGACCATCAGTATGTCTGCGCCTTCCGTGTAATCCAGCTCGGCTTCGCGCAGGGCTTCGCGTGCGTTTGCGGCGTCCATCTGGTAGGCGCGACGGTCGCCGAAGGAGGGCGCGCTGTCGGCAGCCTCGCGGAACGGCCCATAGAAGGCTGAGGCGTACTTGACGGCGTAGGCCATGATCGCTATGTGCTCGAAGCCCGCGCCGTCGAGCGCCTCGCGAATCGCCGCAACCTGTCCGTCCATCATCGCAGAGGGCGCGACAATGTCGGCTCCGGCTTCGGCCTGGCTGACGGCGGTGCGCGCCAAAAGCTCTATCGATTCGTCGTTCAAGACCTCGCCGCCCCGCACAACTCCGCAATGCCCGTGCGAGGTGTATTCGCACAGGCACGTATCGGCAACGACGACCATCTCGGGAAGGGCGCGCGAGAGCGCGCGCACCGCTTGCTGAACAATGCCGTTCTCGGCATACGCGCCGCTCGCCATCTCGTCCTTGGTCTCCGGCAGGCCGAACAGTATCACTGCGCGCACTCCCGTCTCATAAGCATTGGTCGCTTCGCGCACGATCTCGTCAACCGATAAGTTGAAGACGCCGGGCATGGACGAGACTTCGCGGCGCACGCTTTGGCCCGCGCAGGCGAATAAGGGGAGGATGAAATTCTCTCTATTGAGACGCGCCTCGCGCACGAGCGAACGCAGCGGCTCGCGCCGTCGCAAACGTCTTGGGCGATGTATCAGATCGGACATTGAAGGGAGACCTCTGCGATAGAATTTATCCTGGCGTCGGAATGATACGCGCGGCTGACGCCTGGGCGCAAACAGGCTCTAACCCTGCGCGATGCGCGGCCCTCATTTCGCTCAGTATACCTGAGACCCTATAATAAGCCCGCCGCGCCGGCGCGCCGTCCGTAGAGAGTCGCGCCCGTTCGAGCGGGATCAATTTATAATGAGCCTTTCCGTCACTTCCACTGCGAATCGAGTCGCCGTCTTAGGCTGCGGCCACGTCGGCGCGAGCGCCGCTTATGCGTTCCTGCTGAATGGAACGGCGCGCGAGATCGTGCTGGTTGACGCCGACGCGCGCCGCGCCGAGGGCGAGGCGATGGACTTGCAGCACGCAGCCGCGCTGGGGCGGCCCGTTCGCGTCTGGGCCGGCGACTACGCGGATGCGGCGCGCGCACAGATCGCGGTCATCGCCGCCGGAGTGAGCAGTCGTCAAGGCGAGACGCGCCTTGATCTGCTCGGACGCAATTCGGTCGTCGTCACCGCCTGCATGCGGCGTTTAATGGAAGAGGACGAGATCGTTTGGACGGGCACGCCCGCCGAGTTTGAAAAGAGCGCCCTGCCGGTCGTCACACATTTGACGCACCCGGAGACGGGCGCGGCGCTCGTGGACTTCTACATCCCTGACCCCTGGAGCAAAAAGCGCAAACCAAAAGAAGAAATCCTCTGAGAGAGACTGCGGCGACTTCCTTAAGTTAAGAAAAAACAACAGGTATGTAACAAAGGGCGCGAAGGGTATCTCTTCTGGTCGCGTCGTCGTCTCTATATCACAGCTTGTGCCCACCCTCCTCGCTTCACCTTACAAAACTATTACAAACGCCGCCGCGCTAACTTGCTAGGATAAGAGTGCCCCCAACATCTAAGCTTTGGGCTTACAATTTTCTTAGGAGTGTTTCTATGCGCAATCAAATCGTCGCCAATCAATCGAAGACGGGCATCAACTGGGGCACCGCTTTCTTCATCACGCTCTTTCATGTCGGCGCTGTGGCCGCCCTCTTCATGTTTAGCTGGAAGGCGCTGTTAGTGACCGCCGTGCTCTGGTGGGTGACGGGCAGCCTCGGCATCGGTATGGGTTTCCACCGACTGTTGACGCATAGGGGCTACAAGACGCCCAAGGCGGTCGAGTATTTTCTTACCATTTGCGGCGTGCTGACGCTGGAAAGCGGGCCCATCTCCTGGGTCGTGAC
>DASQYE010000784.1:0-2994 GCA_035639355.1 Pyrinomonadaceae bacterium | reverse complement strand
CCTTCAGCAGCGTCAAGTTTCGGGGTCGCGCGCCGGAAGGCCACGTGCTGTTGCGCGCTTTCGTCGGCGGCGCTTTGCAGCCCGAGATGTTCGCGCTCGACGAAGAAGCGATTGAGCGGGCCGTCAGAGACGATCTGCGCGCTCTGTTGGGGATCGAAAAGCCGCCGCTCTTCTCGCTCGTCCGTAAGTGGCCGCGCTCTATGGCCCAGTATCACCTGGGGCATCTTGAGAGAGTTGAAAGAATAGGTGAGCGGCTGCGCGCCCTGCCCGGCCTGAAGCTGGCCGGCAATGCCTACGGCGGCGCTGGGCTGCCCGATTGCATACGCAGCGGCGAGCGTGCCGCCGAAGAGATTTTTGAGGCTCTCGACGCGCGTCCTGAGCAGAGGGGCTCAACACAATCGCGCCTTGCGAATCCAGGCTAAAGTCCGGCGCGCTCTGTGCGGGCCGCACGCGCTTTGGCGGCGAGCGTTTCTATCCAGTTGGCGTTGACATCCATGAGCGGCAGGAACGCCTCGCGCGGCGCTCGATTCTCGATGTGCATATTATCGTCCGTGTTGATGACAGCGCCGTCGAGCGCCCCCTTCAGCTGGGTCTCGTCGCACACATACCATGACTCTACGTCGCTTCGCCCTTTGATATTGACGCGGGCCAGCTCGGCGGCGGCCAGCGGGTCGGTCATGCGCTCCGCGATCCTCTCAAGCGTGAGCGGCGCGCGACTCCCGACCAGCAGCAAGTCCTTACCCTTGGCCGCGCCGCCGACGCGAAAGACCAGCACGTGCGGGAAAACGCTCTGGTAGGTGGCGAGCACGCTTCTCAGGCCGTCGTTCGAGAGCTGGTAGATTTGCAGCCATTGCATAAAGACGCCTTCGTCTGAGAGACGGCTGCGGCCCAGCTCGAAGAATTCCCTTGTGAAGAGATTGGCGACGCCCGGCACCCACGGATGGCTCGGCTCGCTCACGATGATGTCATAGCGCGCCGGGTTGACGCGCAGGTAGGCCCGCGCATCGTCCACGATCAGGCGCAGCCGCGCGTCTCGGCGCGGCTGGTTATTGACGTGATTGAAATATTCTCCGGCGTTGATGACCGACGGCTCAAGCTCCACGCACTCCAGCGACTTGATCGGAGATTGAAGCATCGCGCCGACCGTCACGCCCGAGCCGTAGCCGACTATCAAGCCGTTCTCTATGCGCGGCGACAACAGCAGAGGCAGTTGGCCCAGCATCACCTGCGTCGGCATGTCCTCCTTATCCGAGGCGTTGGTGCGCCCGTTAATCGCCAGCGAAGTAATCGTCCCGTCCCGGCGCACGGAGACGGTCGCCGTCGGCCCCTCCTCGTACATCAATAGACGCTGCGCGTCCTGCGTGCCCGCCTGAGTCTGGTTCGCCTCGCCTATCAAACGCGTCCTGGCGATCACGCGCACCAGCGTGTCATACGCCCCCTTCGTCAGATCGTTCAGCCGTAGACGCGGCGCGGAGATAAAGAGCGCCAGGATCAGTGCGACGGTCGCGCCGGCCGCCAGGGCGCGACGCAAATCCTTGTCCGCGACCGTCGAAGCCGGGCGGTAAGCCAGGCCCGCGACGATGACGCACAGCGCCGCTGCGAAGAGGATTGTAAGGCGCGTGCCCGCTTTGGGGATGAGTATGAAGCCCGTGATGAATGCTCCGGCGATTGCGCCCAGAGTGTTGAGCGCGTAGCTGCGCCCGACCAGGCGCACGCGCGCATCGTCGTCGTCGCCTCTGCCGCCCTCCTCGCTCGCCCACACGAGCACCAGCGGCATGACCATTCCCATCAGCCAGGCAGGGAGCAACACCAGCAGCCCTGCGACGAACACTTGCAGCGCCAGCAGGCTCGACCACGAATCCAGCTCAAGACGCAAGCCAAGGTAAAAGAGGATCGCGGGCGCGAGGTTGATTACCATCAGGCTCAAAAAGAGGCTGACGGCCGTCACCAGCTCTACCTTCATGATTACGCGGCGCAAATCTTCATTGATCTTCTTGCGGGCGACGAGGTATGCGCCCCCGGACAGGCCCAGCAGGAAAAGGGCGACCGTAATGCTGAAGGCGTAGGTGCTCGATCCTATAATCATCGTCAGGACGCGCGTCCAGGCCACCTGCGCGCTGATGGTGACGAAACCCGAGACGGCCGCGCACAGGAGCCAGAATCCGGCATCGCCGCCCCTCGACGCCGCCGCTGGAAGCCTTGACGACGCCGGCTCGGCCGCGAGCCCGGAAGCGCGCGCCGCCTCATCCGCGCTGACACCATCCACGTCCACAGCAGCGTCGCTCGTCTCAAAGCCATCGATCGCCAGGGCTCTACCGTATCTTGAATCTATGACGAGCGCACACAGGCCCACAATGATGTTGATGATCGCCGCCGCGTAGATCGTGCGGCCCATGCCGAGCGCGGGCAGCAGGAGAAAGCCTGCGGCGATAGTGCCCAGGATCGCGCCGACCAGATTGCAGGTGTAGAGGCGCGCGACCGAGGCGGACGTGTGCGCGGGCGAGCGCAGGAGCGCCGCCGCCAGCACCGGCAGCGTCGCGCCCATCAAGGTCGTCGGCACGAGCAGCACGGCGCACGACAGGACGAAGCGCCACAGGCTGAAAACGTAAAAGCCCGGCTGAAGCCGTTCCCAGACGAGCGCGTAAAAGTTGTTGACGAGGCCGAACAGGAAGGGGACGGCGAGCGCGTAAAGGGCTATTCCCGCTTCGATCAGGCCATAGGCCCTGAGCGGCCTGCGGATACGCGCGGCGAGGCGTCCGCCCATGGCGCTGCCGAGGGCGAGTCCGCCCATGAAGGCCGCAAGCACGGCGCTGATGGCGAAGGTCGTCGCGCCGAACACGAGCCCTAGCATGCGCGCCCACAGGACTTCGTAAATCAACCCGGTTGCCCCCGAAAAGATGAAGCACAACGCGATCAGCCATAGACTTCTGACCGGGTACGTATAGAGATGTGTGCGCAGGAGTCGCTCAGTCGAAGCAGTGGACATTCGTGCGA
>DASQYE010000783.1:0-4532 GCA_035639355.1 Pyrinomonadaceae bacterium | reverse complement strand
GAAGGCTTCGTTCATGCGCTCGACGCCGCCCTCTTCCGTCGCTTTCTTGGCATCAGCGAGCGCCGCTTCCAGCTCTGAAGCCGCCGCAGCATCCACTTTATCCTTGTTCTCGTTGAAGGTCTTCTCAACCTGATAGTGCAGACCGTCCAGGCGATTGCGCGCCTCTATCTCTTCACGCTTGCGCGCGTCGTCGGACGAGTGCGCTTCGGCGTCGCGCATCATCTTATCTATCTCGTCCTTGGAGAGGCCCGAGGAAGCCGTGATGGTGATCTTCTGCTCGCGGCCCGTCCCCATATCCTTTGCGGAGACGTTGACTATTCCGTTGGCGTCGATGTCGAACGTGACCTCGACCTGCGGCATGCCGCGCGGTGCGGGCGGAATTCCGACCAGGTGGAATTTGCCCAACGTGCGGTTATCACCGGCCATAGGCCGCTCGCCCTGTAGGACGTGTACCTCCACGGAGGTCTGATTGTCCGAAGCGGTCGAGAATACCTCCGACTTTCGGGTCGGGATCGTAGTGTTGCGCTCGATCAGCTTGGTGAAGACGCCGCCCAGGGTCTCTATGCCGAGGCTCAAGGGGGTCACGTCCAGCAGGAGGATGTCCGTCTTCTCGCCGGAAAGCACGCCCGCCTGTACGGCTGCGCCGACGGCGACGACCTCGTCCGGGTTCACAGACTTGTTCGGCTCTTTACCGAACAGGTTCTTGACCATCTCCTGTACTTTGGGGATACGGGTCGAGCCGCCGACCAGCACCACCTCGTCAACCTTGCCTGCGTCTAGACCAGCGTCCTTGATCGCCTGCTCGACTGGAGACTTCAATCGCTGAAGGATCGCGTCGATCAGCTGCTCGAAACGAGCGCGCGTCAATTTCATGACCAGGTGCTTCGGCCCCGACTGGTCGGCGGTGATAAACGGCAGGTTGATCTCCGTCTCCATCGCGGTCGAAAGCTCTATCTTGGCCTTCTCGGCCGCCTCCTTCAAACGCTGCAAGGCCATCTTGTCGTTCGACAGGTCGATGCCCTGGTCGCGCTTGAACTCCTCTATAATCCATTCCATCAGGCGCTCGTCTATATCGTCGCCGCCCAGATGCGTGTCGCCGTTGGTGGATTTGACCTCGACGACGCCCTCGCCAACTTCCAGGATCGAGATGTCGAAGGTTCCGCCGCCGAAGTCGAAAACCGCTATGGTCTCGTCCTTCTTCTTATCCAGGCCGTAGGCCAGGGCGGCCGCCGTCGGCTCGTTGACGATACGCATCACTTCGAGACCGGCGATGCGACCCGCATCCTTGGTGGCCTGGCGCTGCGCGTCGTTGAAGTAGGCCGGGACGGTGATGACGGCCTTGTCCACCTTCTGGCCCAGATAGTCTTCGGCCGACTGCTTCATCTTTTGCAGAATCATCGCCGAAATCTCGGGCGGGCTCCACTCTTTGCCGCCGGCATGGACGCGCACGTCGCCGCCCGCCCCGCTGCCCTGAACTTTATAAGGTACTTGTTTGATCTCTTCCGTCACTTCGCTGTAGCGACGGCCCATGAAACGCTTGATCGAATAGATCGTGTTTTCAGGATTGGTGACGGCCTGACGCTTGGCGACCTGCCCGACCAGACGATTGCCATCCTTGGCAAAAGCGACCACAGAGGGCGTCGTGCGCCCGCCTTCCGAGTTGGTGATGACGGTCGGCTCGCCGCCTTCCATCACGGCCACCACCGAATTAGTCGTGCCCAAGTCGATTCCTATAATCTTACTCATTGCTCTATTTACTCTCCAAAAAGGTTGATTGACCGCCGCTTCTTGAAAATCTCAATAGCCGCGGGAACGGTACGCGCCCGCCGCCGCCCCTATTCGACCGCCGCCAGGGCCGCCTCTGCGGGGAACTGCTGCCCGGATGCCCTGCCGCCAGTTAATGTTACGGGTTGAACGCTTCCTTAATATAATACCTGAGTCTGTCTTTGTCAACTTTTATTTCAAGAATTCTTGCAGGCCCGCCCCCCGACCTAACCGTTGAAATATTAAGGTTTACGGGGATTTCCGGGCCGACGCCCGTGGCCTAGTCCGTGTGGCGGCGTTCTTCGTTGAGCAGCTTTGTGGCGAAGAAAACGTAATGTGCGCCGGAGAGGACGGCCAGTATGAAGACCGTGACGTAGACGGTCGGCAGATAGTAGCCGCTGATGCTGGAGGGAATGCCCGCCGCTATGAGGATGGCGACGACGGCCAGAATCTGCACCACGGTGTTGAGCTTGCCGAGCAGCGAGGGGCGAAAGCTGCGAAAGCCTGTGACGATATTGATGGCCGCCGCGCCCACCAGTATGAAGACATCGCGGCTTATGACGGCCGTGGTGACCCAGAAGGGGACGGGCAGGTGGCTGGGGGGCTGCTGCTGCGGGCTGATGGAGGGCAGCGAGAGGACTATGAAAGAGGTGACGAGCAGCAGTTTATCGGCAATCGGGTCGAGGATAGTGCCCAGTTGAGATTTCTGGTCGAAGCGGCGCGCCAGCAGCCCGTCAAGCCCGTCGGTCGCGCCCGCCAGCATAAAAACGGCCAGCGCCCAGTAAAACCGCTGGTAAAAGAGCAGTGAGACGAAGATAGGAATCATCACCATGCGCAGCATGGTGAGCAGATTGGGCAGCGTCGCTATCCTGGAAGACATTTAAAAGCAGTGAAGAGTGACAAGTGACGAGTGACAAGCCGCGAACAAGTCTTTAACTCGTCACTCGTCACTTGTCACTTATCACTGAATTAAAAGCACCGGAGTTCAAGGAGGGAGACTTCCGGCGGGCAGCCGTAGCGTATGGGGAGAACGACCGTGCCGAGCCCGCGCGTCACATAAATCTGGGTCTCGCCCTGGCGGCCCAGGCCCTTGAGCAGGCGGCGGCGGGGGCGGCCAGAGGCGCTGCGCTCCGAGCGTAGAGCGACCTGCCCGCCGTGCGTATGCCCGCTCAAGATCAGATCGACGCCCGCGCGCGCGGCCCGTCGCAGGATGACCGGGTTGTGCGCCAGCAGTAGCTTCATCTCGTCGTGGCGCGAGCCGGCCAGGGCCAGCGAGAGGTCTTCAAGGCCGACCATAGTATCGTCAACGCCAGCCAGCCAGAAGGCAGCGCCCTTCTGCTCAAAGCGCATCCCTTCGTTAATCAACATGCGAATGCCCGCGAGGCGAAACAGGTCTGTGATTAGCTCTGCGTCCGTCCAGTGGTCGTGATTGCCGAGCACGGCATAGACGCCATAGCGCGCCCGCAGGCGTCCGAGCATCTCTGCGCAGGGGGCCGCGTACTCGCGTTCGTGCGAAACGTAGTCGCCTGTCAGGGCCACAACGTCTGGCTCCAGGCTATTTGCCGTCTCGATGGCGTGCTTGATCTGCTCGCTACCCGTAAAGGGGCTATGGTGAATGTCCGAAAGCTGGACGATGCGAAGGCCGTCGAGCGCGCGCGGCAGGCGGCGCAAATAGATCTGTCTATGCTCGACGGCGAGCATGTAGGGCTCTGCGAGGGCCGCGCGCGCAACCTGTGTAATCCCTGCGGCCAAAGCACGCAGCGGCGTTGATTGAGCAGCGGCGCGACCCGAACGCACGGCGCGGCCGCGCTCTTTCCACCTGACTGTATTTGCCATGATTAATCTTGCTTGATCGGCGAGGCTCGCCCGACTCGATCCGCCTCCTGCCAGAAGCGGGCCGCGTCCCAAGAAAGCCCGCGCATTATACAGATCAAAAATAAAAAGGCAAAGCGCGGAAGAGGGCAAAAGCGAGCGGGTAAAAGGCCAAAGTGAAGAAATGTCCAGGGATATTCTTAATTTTCGCCTTTCGCCTTTTTCCTCATCTGAGCGGCCAGAAGACCGGGACGAGCAGCAGCACTATGGCGAAGACGGCAAGGGTCAGGATCGTGCCCACTTTTACGAAATCAAGGAAGCGGTAGCGTCCCGGCGTAAAGATCAGCACGCAGGCCGGCTCAAGGGGCGTGATGAAGGAGCAGGATGCGGCGTAGGTGACAGTGACGGCGAAGGTGCGCGGGTTCAAGCCCAGGGCGAGGGCCGTCTTGACGGCGATGGGCAGCATGACGAGCGCCGCCGCCTGGTTCGACATGGGCTGCGTGATGGCGACCGTCATGATGAAGAACCCGGCGAGGACGGCGATGGGGCCGAAGCTGCCGGTCGCCCTCACGATCATATCGGCCAGGTATTGATCGGCGTGGGCCTTCTCCATGGCGATGCCGAAGCTAATCATGCCCGCGATCAGCACGATCAAGCGCCATTCGATCATGTCGTATATCTCCTGGGTTCTGACCGCGCCGCTCGCCAGCAGAATCAGCACGCCCAGCAACACCCCGACCGAGAGCGGTACGGCGTGCGTTATCGAGAGCAATAAAAAGACGCCGAAGGCCAGCAGCGCCCAGCGTCTTTTACCGGCCCGCCCGCGCCGCTCCGAGACATCTTCGAGCAGAAGTATCTGTCCGTCCAGGGCCAGGCGTTCGACGTTTTCGCGCCTGCCCTGTATGAGCAGGACATCGCCGAAGCGCAGCGGGAGCGTGCTGATCTTCGACAGGAGC
>DASQYE010000782.1:0-2747 GCA_035639355.1 Pyrinomonadaceae bacterium | reverse complement strand
GCATATAGCTTTATCATCTCAGATTCGCCGACCTGCCCGAGCAGTCGAACGTCGATCGCAGCGTTTCTATCCTTCCATTGTGTCACTAGCTCTCGAAGCGGCCCTTCCCCTGCGATTAGTAAAGTAAAACTCCGCGCCACGGCATGGGGCAAAGAAGATATGGACGACAAAAAACGGGGCAGATTTTTCTCAGGGATCAGCCGCGCCGGAAGCAGCAAGACTCTGTTTTGCGGTGGAATTCCAAACTCCTCTCGCAACTGCGTCTTCGCCGCCCGTTTCCTTCCCACCCTGTCTCTAAACACGCTCTCATCGACAATATTAGGGAGAGTATAAGTTGGGCGTTCAGGAGCGTAATGACCGACATACTGACGTGCCAATTTACCTGAGACTACAAAGCCGTCATACATTTTCAAGATTTGTCGCCTGAAACCGTCCACAACCCGTCCACTCTTTCTGATAGATTTCAGGTGCGACTCCGACCAGAATAATAAGGTCGTAGGTGAAAGGACTTTCGTGTTCAGCATTGCCATTATGCTGGTCGGCAACACCCATGATCCGGCAACCAATAGAATATCCGGCGGGCACGCTCGGAGCAAAAACGGAACGCTCGGATTAATATGAAAAAACGCGTAAGTGGAACTCAGGCTGATCCCCCAGGGAAAGCGATAAGAGAACTTGAAATCCTCGGTTGCAAATTGCCAGTGACGGTCCGGTTCTGACTTCGCCATAAACCAAACCTCTAACTTCCAGCCGAGCGAATCAAGCTCTTCAGACAGGGCGTGAAAGAAGTGCAGCCGGTAAGGCGCTGGAATATTCGTCAAGCAAACGAACCTACGCCTGTCAACTTGATCTCTTACAGGTAGACGTTCTTGACGTACTTTCGACTCGATCACTGTATGCATTCTGAAGCGGTGATGGTGGTCGCCACAATCAGGGCGAGATGCTACTTCAACCTGCTTCAGGTTGACGCCAAATCATTGGCCTCTTCAGCGTAGTAGCTGTGGTAGTAGTAATTCTCCGCCTTATTGCTAACGTTGTTCAGTACGACACCAAAGATTTTGCTGCCCACGTCCAGCAGGAGTTGTCTTGAGCGTCCCACGATAACATCCGAACTCTTTCCGCTGTTGACGACCAGGATCACGCCGTCAACGAGTGTCGAAAGCAGTACGCCGTCGGTGAAGGAGGTGATGGGCGGCGAGTCGATAATTATATGCTGGAAGCTATCGCTCAAACTATTGAACAGGCGGCGCATCTGATCGGAGCCGATAAGCTCGGCCGGCGTCGGCGGTACAGGCCCGGAGGTCAGCATGTAAACCCCACTCTCAGCATGTTGTTCTACGATGCCGGACATCTCCGCTTCACTCATCTCACGAGAGAGACAGGTGCTCAAGCCTTGCGTGTTATCCATCTTAAATATTGAATGCAGCCGTGGACGCCGCATATCGGCGTCGATGATGAGCACACTGGCTCCCGTCTGCGCCAGGCTTAGTGCCACATTGACGGCCGTAGTAGTCTTGCCTTCGGAGGGCAAACTAGACGTGATAAGCATGCTCTTCGGCGCGCGCCCCGCTGTCGAGAGCAATATGGATGTACGTAACTGGCGATAAGCTTCCGCTATTGGCGAGCGCCCGTCCGCGTGAGTCAAGAGTTCCAAGCGTTTGTCGCCATTACGGAGGGCCGATCCATTTGTCGCGCGTAAGCGGCGACGAGACGTGGCACCCGACGCGGGAATCGCGCCGAGCACAGGCAGGTGCAGGCGGGTTTCGACATCTTCAATCGAATGTATGCTGTTATCAAAATAATCTAAGAACAAAGCGAGAGCGATGCCGAGTATTAGCGAGAGGATAAAAGCTATAGCAATCACCAGCGTCCGTCTCGGCCCGACCGGCTTGTATGGGGCAATGGCGTAATCTATGACGGAGACGTTGTTGGGCGTTCCATGTAAGATAACGTCATTTTCTTTGGCGCGCTGTAGCAATCCATCCAGAAGACTCTTATTTGTATTGATCTCCTGTTGCAGAATTCGATAGTTGATGGCCGCCCCATTCTGGACGAGCGTCTCCCCGCGCTGTTCATCGAATGCCGCACGGAGCTTTTGTTCTTTATCCACAGCCTGGTGAAAGCGTGTCTCAAGGTTCTTTAAGACTACGGCCCCCATCCGCTTGCGCGTCTCGGCGACCTGTTGATTGATCGCCTCGATCTGCTGGTTAACCTCTTTTACCTCAAGCCACTCCTCCGTATTATCGACCAGCAGCTGTGCGCGTCGCTGCCTTAGCTCGATAAGCTTCTCATCGGCATCAGCGACGTATTTATTATTTGCATCCGACGCGAGCGCCTCTGCGGCCCCCGGTTCCAGCGCCGCGCGGAACGCGGATTCAGCCGTTTTTCGTTCGTTCTCGGCCTCCAGCAACTGTTTATTGAGCCCGACGAGGCGTTCAACCACCGTGTTCTGATTTTCGTCTAGTGAAAGGATCTGATTGCTTTTAGCATAGTTCATCAGTTGCTCTTCACCATTGCGTATCTGAGCTTGTAATTCAAGTATTCGCTTCTGTAAAAATTCGCCCGTCCCCGCAGTCGTCTGAGTTTTTCTCTCAAGGTTCGAGAGGGCGAAGGTCTCGCCGATCGTGTTGACGACTCTTGCGGCAAGCTGTGGCTCCGGATGCAGGTAGCTAATGTCAATCAGGAAAGTCTCTTTTGTTGTCAGCCTGTCCTCTTTAACCGGCTCGACTACGAGGTTGTCCTGAAGC
>DASQYE010000781.1:0-2709 GCA_035639355.1 Pyrinomonadaceae bacterium | reverse complement strand
GCGCGCGTGGGCACGACCTATTGCCGCGTTTGCGGTCGAGTGGTCTATCGAGACTCGCCCGAATCGGCCGCCAAGGAAACCCTTGAGACTCTGCCTGAGGGCACGCGCTTCTTCGTACTCTTCCCGGCGGAGGCGGGCCTGCGCGTCGAGGAGGGAGAGGCGAAAAAGAACGGCCCGGCCCGCAAGCGTCGCGCCGAGACGAAGACGAGGCCGACGGACAGCCAGATGATAACGGCGCACGTCATGAGCCTCATGCAGCGCGGCTTCACCAGGCTCTACAGCGGCGGCGAAACCATAGAGCTGCGATCCCCGGATGATTACACGCGCCCGGACTTCCATGAAGTCTACGTGTTGATCGATCGCTTGACGGCGCGCGCCTCGATTCGCGAGCGCCTGGTGGACTCGCTTGAGACCTGTTTCCGCGAGGGCCACGGCACGGCCTTGATTGAGACTGCCGACGGGCAAGCGCGCCGGCTGCAATTCTCCGAGCGCTTCGAGTGCAAGTATGACGGCACGGTTTACGCTCAACCGGAGCCGCGCCTCTTCAGCTTCAATAATCCGTTCGGCGCGTGCCCGACCTGCCAGGGCTTCGGCAATACCATAGGTCTAGACCTTGACCTGGTCATCCCGAATCCAGCGCTCTCCTTGAGCGAGGGCGCGATAGAGCCCTGGACGAAGCCGCAGCACGACTGGGCGCGCACGGAGCTGCGGCGCTTCTGTAAATCGGAAGGTATTCGCATGGACGTGCCGTGGGCGGAGCTTTCACGCTCGGAGCAGCGCGCGGTCATAGAGGGCAGGGGCAAGTGGAGCGGCGTACGCGGGTTCTTCGCCTGGCTTGAGACGAAAAAATATAAGCTGCACGTGCGCGTCTTTCTCTCTAAGTATCGCGGCTACACGCTCTGTCCCGATTGCAACGGCGGGCGTTTGCGCCAGGAGGCGCGCGACGTGCGCGTTGGGGCGCGCACCCTACCGGAAGTCTGCGCGCTCTCGATCAAGGAGGCGGCCGCCTTCTTCGACTCTCTTGAGCTTTCGACCGAGCAGATGGCGATTGCCGACCGCGTGTTGCACGAGGTCAGGCGGCGGCTGCGTTTTCTGGTCGATGTCGGCCTGGATTATTTGACGCTAGACCGTCTCGCCTCTACGCTTTCGGGCGGCGAGGCGCAGCGCATTCAGCTGGCGACCAACCTGGGCTCCTCACTGGTGGGCGCGCTCTACGTCCTGGACGAGCCGTCGATCGGTCTTCGCCCGCGCGACAGCGAGCGCCTGATACGACTCCTGCACAACCTGCGCGACATAGGTAATACGGTGCTCGTCGTCGAGCACGATCCGGAGATGATGCGCGCCGCAGACCATATCCTGGACATAGGCCCGGCGGCGGGCGAGCTTGGCGGGCAGGTCATCTACGAGGGTGATTTCAAGAATCTGCTGACCGACAAATTCTCGCTGACGGCGCGCTACCTGCGCGGCGAGGCCGAGATCAAAGAGCCCAGGCAGCGACGCACGCCGCAAAAAAGACGTATCAGCCTGCGCGGCGCGTCCGAGCACAACCTGAAAAATATAGACATGGACGTGCCGCTCGATATGCTCTGTTGCGTGACGGGCGTCTCGGGCTCCGGCAAATCGACCTTGATACACGATTGCATCTACGCCGGGCTCAAGAAACAGCGCGGAGACTGGCAAGGGCACGTCGGCGCTTTCCACAAACTCGACGGCCGCCAATACATAGACGACGTGATACTCGTAGACCAGTCGCCCATCGGACGCACCCCGCGCTCGAATCCCGTCACGTATATTAAAGTCTATGACGCGATCCGCGAGGCATTCTCTCAGACGCGCGAGGCGCAGTCGCACGGCTTCGACCCCTCCTTCTTCTCTTTCAATGTGCCGGGCGGGCGCTGCGAGGTCTGCCAGGGCGACGGCACTGTGACGGTCGAGATGCAGTTCCTCGCAGACGTTGAGCTGGTCTGCGAAGAGTGCAAGGGCACTCGCTTCAAGCCGCAGATTTTGGACGTACGCTATCGCGGCAAGAATATCAACGACGTGCTCAACATGACCGTGCGAGAGGCCATCACCTTCTTCCGCGATGTCTCGAAGATCACCAATCGCCTGCGCGTCCTGGACGACGTAGGCTTGGGCTACCTGCGCCTGGGCCAATCGGCGACGACCCTTTCGGGCGGCGAAGCGCAGCGCGTCAAACTGGCCGCGCACCTCTCCCGCCGCACCGGCGCAAAGACCCTTTACATCTTCGACGAGCCGACCACGGGCCTTCACTTCGACGACATCAACAAGCTGCTCGCGGCCTTTCGCGCGCTTCTGGAAGCGGGCGGCTCCCTGCTCGTCATCGAACACAACCTGGACGTGATTAAGACGGCCGACTACATCATAGACCTCGGCCCCGAAGGCGGAGACGCAGGCGGCCACATCGTCGCCACAGGCACCCCCGAAGAGATCATGCGCGCGCAGGACTCGCACACCGGACGCTTCCTGCGCGAACACCTCTCTCGCGCCAACGGCCACCACGCCTGACGGCCACTTATTGCTAAGGAAATGGGTCTTCAGCCGGGCGGCCAGTTCTTTTCCGGATTCAATGGCGCTTTCGGAGAAGAGCGGCCGTGAGCGGAGGGGAGCAGGCTGATTTGCGTTCGCCGGGGCCATTGATATTGCCGAGTCGAGTTGCGCACTTGGTAAATAACGTATTGACAGCAGAAT
>DASQYE010000780.1:0-8713 GCA_035639355.1 Pyrinomonadaceae bacterium | reverse complement strand
CCGCCAGCACTTTCTCTTTCACACCGCCGACGGGCAGGACGTTGCCACGCAAAGTGATCTCGCCCGTCATCGCCACATCCTTGCGGATGGCGCGCTGCGAGAGCGCCGAGACCATAGCGGTCGCCAAGGTAATTCCAGCCGACGGGCCGTCCTTGGGGATAGCGCCCTCTGGGATGTGTATGTGCAGGTCGTAGTTATTGAAATCCTCTTCGTCTATCTCAAGCTCCTTGGCGCGCGACTTGGCGTAGGAGTAGGCCGCCTGGGCCGATTCGCGCATCACCTCGCCGAGCTGTCCGGTCAAGACCAGATTGCCCTTGCCCTTCATGCGCAGGGCCTCTATGAAGAGCACGTCGCCACCGACGGCCGTCCAGGCCAGGCCCGTCGCCACGCCGATCTGGTCTTTCTTCAAAACCTCTTCCGGCAAAATCTTGGGCGCGCGCAGGAACTCGTGCAGGTTCTTGACGGTGACGCGCACCGTCTCGGTGTTTCCCTCGGCGATGCGCCTCGCCACCTTGCGACAGATCGCGCCGAGCTCGCGCTCTAATTGGCGCAGGCCAGCCTCCTGCGTGTACTGCTGTATGATGGCGAGTATGGCCGTCTTCGAGATATGCAGGTTTCGCGCGGTGATGCCGTTCTCCTCCATCTGTTTCGGCAGCAGGTGGCGACGCGCAATCTCGCGCTTCTCTTCTTCGGTGTAACCCGCCAGGCGGATTACTTCCATGCGGTCGCGCAGGGCCGGTTGAATAGTTTCGAGCACGTTGGCCGTCGTCATGAACATCACGTTCGAGAGATCGAAGGTGATGTTGAGATAGTTGTCGCGGAAGGAATTGTTCTGCTCCGGGTCTAAGACTTCGAGGAGCGCCGACGAGGGGTCGCCGCGAAAGTCCGCGCCGACCTTATCGATCTCGTCGAGCATGATGAGCGGGTTGTTCGTGCCCGCCTGCTGTATCGCCTGTATGATTCGACCGGGCATCGCGCCGACGTAGGTGCGGCGATGACCGCGTATCTCCGCCTCGTCGTGGACGCCGCCCAGGGAGAGTCGCACGAACTTGCGATCCAGGGCGCGCGCAATCGAGCGACCCAGAGAAGTTTTGCCGACTCCGGGCGGGCCAACCAGGCAGAGGATGGGCCCCTTGGGTTTCTCTTTCAGCTTGCGCACGGCCAGCGCTTCTATGATGCGCTCCTTCACTTTCTCAAGCCCGTAATGATCCTCGTTCAGGATGTGCTCGGCCTTGATTAAATCCAGGTTATCGACGGAAGCCTTCGACCAGGGGAGATCGGTCATAATCTCCATCCAGTTGCGAAGCGTTGCGGTTTCGGCGGCGTCCGGGTGCATGCGCTCCAGCTTCTTCAACTGGCGGAGCGCTTCTTCCTCGGCCACTTTCGGCATCCGCGCGGCTTCGATCTTCTCGCGGAACTGCGCTATCTCTTCGGCCAGCTCGTTGCCCTCGCCAAGCTCGGATTGAATCGCCTTCAATTGCTGGCGCAGGTAGAACTCGCGCTGCGAGCGGTCTATGTCGGCGCGCGCCTGCGTATTTATCTCCTGCTGCACGGTGAGGACTTCGATCTCTTTGTTCAAAAGCTCGTTGACGCGGCGCAGGCGCAAGCTGGTGTCCGCTATGTCGAGCACGCTCTGCGCGTCTTCGACCTTCAATTCGAGGTTGGAGGCCGAAAGGTCTGCGAGGCGGCCGGCGTCGTCCAGGTTGGCTATGATCGCCATCACTTCGGGCGAGATGTTTTTGCCCAGGTTGGCAGCCTTCTCCATGGAGGCGCGCACGTTGCGAATCAAAGCTTCGACTTCGAGCGAGCGCTCCGGCGCGGGCGTCTCCTGTAGAACGTGCAGGCGAGCGCGCAGGTATTCGCCGCCCGCTTCGACCGATTCGATCTCGGCGCGCGCCAAGCCCTGCACGAGTATGCGTATGCGGCCGTCCGGTAGTTTCAACATACGCATGATGACGGCCACCGTTCCGATCCTGTAGAGGTCTTCGCCCGCAGGCTCTTCCTTGTCCAGGTCTTTCTGCGAGGCGAGCAGGATCATGCGGTTCTCGCCGAGCGCTTCGTCAACGGCGCGGATCGATTTTTCGCGCGAGACGAACAGCGGCACGATCATGAACGGGTAAATAACAATGTCGCGCAAGGGGAGCACCGGCAGCTCGTTGGGAATCTGTAATTGCTGTTCCTCGCCGCCGCCGCTCGTTGCCGCCTCAAGGTCTTCTGCGATTTCTGCGTTTGTGATGATAGCCATAGTCTTAAATGATACATGCGGAATGATGAGCTAAAGCGCCTTGCGTCTTTTCATTCACCGTCCATCATTCCTCGCTCTCTTTTATCGTTACTTTAAATTCCGCGCCCCGGCGGTCTTTTCTTTTCGGCAGCCGGACGGTGAGCACGCCGTTTGCCAGCTCGGCCGTCGCTTCGCCCACGTCTATAGTCCAGCGCAGAGGCACTGTACGTATGAAATGCCCGTAGCTCCTCTCGGAACATAGATGCGAAATAATGCGCGTGCGTGGCGTCCGTTTTTTCTTCTCGCCGCAGATGCGCAGCTGTGTGCCCGTCAGGCCGATCTTGATCTGAGAGGCCGCGACGCCGGGCAGCTCCACACGCAGCGTAACAACTTCGGCCGTTTCGCACAGGTCAACGGGCGGCGACCAAGCGCCCGGAGTCGCCGGGGCGTCCGTCAGCGTCGCTTCCTGCAACGCGTCGAAGAGACGCCCCACCCGGTCTCGCAATCTCTCAAGCTCAAGGCGTTCGAGCCCCGTAACATGCGCCGCTTTAATCATATAAGAACAGTGATGAGTGACTCGGTGACAAGTGACGAGCAAGAGAAAAGCTTTTATCTTGTCACTCGTCACCTGTCACTGCGTTTCAAGCCCTTTTTGCTGCCTGGCCGCCGGTGCGCGAGCGCACCAGATGTTTCAGCTCGTGCATGAATTCCGAGACATCCTCGAATTCCAGGTAAACGGAGGCGAAGCGCACGTAGGCCACCTTGTCCAGCTCTTTCAGGCGGCGCATGATCTGTTCGCCGATCTTGCTCGTAGGGCGTTCGCGCTCCGGCGATTCCTGCACGTACTTTTCAACGGAGTTGACTATGCCCTCAAGCTTCGAGGACGGGACGGGCCGTTTCTCGCAGGCGCGCAAGAGGCCCGCCATCACCTTGTTGCGGTCGAAGGCCTCGCGCCGCCCGTCCTTCTTGATGACCATGTAGGGGATTTCGTCTATGCGCTCATAAGAAGTAAAGCGCCGCTCGCAGCGCAGGCACTCGCGGCGGCGGCGAATCGCATCGCCCTCGCGAGACTCGCGCGAATCAACCACCTTGTCTTCGATGAAACCGCAGAAAGGACACTTCATAGTCGCTTCGCTCCTCAAGGCAAAGGTAAAAGGAAAAAGTCAGGCCGCGAACCAATTTTTCAATAAAAGGGCTTTTATCATCCGTCCTCGCTCCCCCTTTTACTTACTCCGGCTTGAGCCGTAGAGCTGCGGGTGTCCCCGTAAACTCTCCGGTCAGAACCTCAACCGCCTCGTCCTTCGTACAGCGCACGCTGGCGCGTATGCGCCGCCCCTCCTGAATCTTCTCTTTGACCTCGACCTCGCACGTCACGGTCTCGCCTATAAAGACGGGCTGGTGGTAGCGAAAGTGCATCTCGGAGGCGAGGAAGGCGAGCATCCCGCCGATGTGCGTCGCAAGGCTTGCGGTCAGCAGTCCGGGCACTATGCGGCGGCCGAACTTGGTCTGGCGGGCGAACTCGTCGTCCGTGTGGAAAGGATTATAGTCGCCCGTGACGCCTACGAAGAGCGCCACATCGCCGTCGGTTATAGTCCTGCTCCAACGGAAACGATTCCCGACCTCTATGCCCGCAAACGTCTTTTCCACCTGGGAGCGTAGATCAGCCATTTAAGAGACCCCTCTCACACGGAAAAAACCCTTCCTCACTTGCCGACGGCCACGGCCTCCAACTCATCCTCCTCGGCGGGCGTCGCCGCAGCCGCAGGAGGCTCTATCTTCTCGTCCTCGACCGCATGTTCGACCGCCTCGGGCGAAGTCAGCGCGCGTAGCCGCTTGATATTAATGTCGCCGCGCAGCACGTAGTAGAGGCCGAACAACACGGCCGGCGCGAAATCAACCAGATGTATCAAGATCGAGGCGGCGGCGGCCCTTTCGCGCGTCACCCCCAGAAAGATCAGCCCGGCGGCCGTCGCCGCATGAAACGCACCGGCGGCCCCGCCCGGCGTCGGCACCAATGAGCCGACAAGCGCCCAGCCCAACACGAACACAGTCTCCGCAAAGCCGAAGGGCAGACCGAAGGCGCGTATCACGAGCCCGTTGGCGAGCGTTATGGCGAGCCACAGAAGGGCCGTCCAGGTCGCCGTCACCAGCAGCTCGCGCGGGTGCGCCAGCACTTGCAAAGCCGTCGCCAGCTGCTCAAGGGTGCTGACAATCATCTGCCTGATGCGCTCCGGCACAAACCGTAGGCGCGCGAGTCTACGGTCGAGCCAGCCAACCGCTCTTGCCGAGCGGCGCTCGAACCAGACCAGGCAGGCTACGCCGACCACGGCTATCACCAGCAGGATCAATCCGGCCTCACGCACGTGCGCGAACTCCGTAGCGTTGCTCATGGGCGCGCGAAACCATAGAAGATTGGCGGCGAACAGCACGACGACGGCCACGCTGTCGCAAAGACGCTCGACCATTATGGTGACGAAGGAAGCGGCCGGGCGCACACGCCTGTCACGCAGCGGAAGGACGACGGGGCGCACCACCTCGCCCGCTCTGCCGAAGAGAAAGACCGAGCCGAAGCCTACGGTCGTCGCCACGAACAGCTCGCGGAGGCTTGCGGGCGTCAAGGGCGCGAGCAGGGCGCGCCAGCGGTAAGCGCGTATCAGATAGGTCAGCGAGACGACGGCGATGGAGGCCGCGAGCAGCCGCGCGTCCGCCAAAAGGACGCTCTCGCGCACCTCCGACCAGTTGAGCCCGCGCCCGAACCACCACAGGATTAGCGCGGCCAGCGCCAGTAGCGCCATGAATTTCAGATGTTTACGCAAAAGAGCAAAGCCTCTGCCGGGAAAGACCGAGCGCGCCGTATCGACTACAGCACTTGACTCCGCACAAGCCCAAACCACAAGATATGGGGTGGCAAGGCAAGGCTACAATATTCGGCGTAGGGGCGCAAGAAGCCAGAGGAGCGGGAAAGGGGCCTCGCACGGCCAGTTGGCCCCGGCGAGGCCGTCAGGCAGAGCGCCCCTCGCCCAGGCCGTAGCGCCAATGTTTTCAGGAACTTTCGCTTCGGGGCCGTCGTAATCAGCGCTGAGCAGGGAAGTTTTCCACCTTGCAGGACGCGCATAAGCTTTTGGATGCAGAGCGGCGGGATCGGAGAGATGACAGGTGGGAGCTGCAAAGGTTTTGGCTACGAGTGAGGGAGCCGAATTAGTCAGACGGTGTCGTGCGGGCGACGGTGCGGCGTGGGAAGAGATTGTCTCCTCCTATTCACGCCGCATTTATAATCTGGCCTATCGCTTTACGTCGCGCGCCGACGCCGCCGAGGATTTGACGCAAGAGGTGTTTATACGCGTCTATCGCTCTTTGGATCAGTACGACCCTAAACAGGGGGATTTGCAGAACTGGCTGATGCGCCTCGCCCGTAATCTGATTATCGACGATTACAGGCGCAGGCAGAGAACGCCGCACGATACGCACGCAGACGATCTTGAAGATCATACCTATCATCTTCGCTCGAAAAGCGGCTCGGTGCAGAGCGAGATGGAGCGGCGCGAGCTGGGCGTGCAGGTGCAGGCGGGCATCGACAAGCTCTCGCCAGACCTTCGCACCTGCGTCATCCTGCGCGATATAGAAGAGCTGAGTTATCAGGAGATAGTTGATCTTTTAAAGATACCGGAAGGCACGGTGAAGTCTCGCATCAATCGCGGGCGCATCGAGCTGGCGAAGATTCTGCGACGCATGAGGGTGGTCGCCTTGACGAGCGTTTAGACAAAAGGCCGGAGGCAATAGCGTCCTCTCTCTCGGGCGGCGGGGCGGGAGCGAGCGGAGCGCCAGAGCCTCCTTTAGAGGGAAATTTCAAAACAGGGGTTGGAAACGAGTAAACGATATGCTTTGTGCGGATTTTGAAGATCGGCTGACGGATTACATAGACGGCACTCTGAGCGCGCCCGTGGCGCGTGCCTTCGCAGAGCACGCCATGCGCTGCCCCGTCTGCCACGACCTTTTGAGCGAAGTCAAAAACAGCATTCGCGCCTGCCAGCTATCCGAACCCTCGCCGCCGCCCACCGAACTCGAAGCACGAATCCTGATGAAGACCATGCCGGAAACGGCCATGACGTGCGAAGAGTTCGAGGAATGCCTGACCGATTACCTGGACGGATTCCTGCCCGCCAATCTTTACCATCGCTGGGAACGCCACGCCGCTCTGTGCGCAAGCTGCACGGAGCTTCCCGGACAGGTCGTGCGCTCTATAGGCGCTTGCTACACTTATATTACAGAGGAGAGAGCAGTGCCCGCCGGGCTGCACGAGAGGATTTTACAGGCGACGCTCGGCACGACCGATGCCGAAGAGTTACGCGCGCCCCTCAGTGCACGCCTTGCCGCGTGGATGCGTCTATGGCTTGACCCGATCGTCTCCCCGCAACTGGCGACCGTGGCGACCATGCTGCTTGTCGCCGTCCTCGTGCTCACCAGCACGGTCTCGGCCGACGGCTCGATCAGCGGCCTCTATCGCGCGAGCGTGCGTATGGCAGAGAAATCCTACGAGGCGAACTCGGCCGTCAAGGGCATCGCCAATGGGATCACGGACTTTATGAGCGGCCAGCAAGTGCAAGTCCCGGCCAAGATGGAAGCGTCAAAGCCAGAACAGTCCCCCGAACACTCCCCTGAAAGGTCGAAAGAGCAGAAGAATCGCTAGAAGGGTTAGAGAACCAAAGGGGGCGAACCGCCAAGAAGAATGAATTGCGCTTACCACATCAGAAATCCGGCGGTCGTGCAGTGTAATAGCTGCGCGCGTCCGCTTTGCCCCGCATGTGACCATCGCATTCGCGGATTCCCCTTTTGCCAGGACTGCATCGTCGCCGGCGTAGAGATGCTGCAACAGCAGCAGTCGCGCTCCTCGGCAAGGCTTCCCGCCGTCCGCCGCAAGAGCTCTCCGCTCATAGCCACCCTGCTCTCCATAGTGCCGGGCCTCGGCGCAGCCTATAACGGCCAAACCTCGAAGGCCATCGTCCACTTCTCGATCTTCGCCAGCTTCTTTCAGATGGCTGTGGTCACGGACGGCATGGCCTTCTTCGTGCTGGGCCTCTTCGGCACGCTGCTCTTCGCGGCGGTTGACGCCTGCCGCACCGCGCAATTGATGCGTGCGGGCCTAGCGCCCGATGCCGAGGAGGATGTCATAGCGCGCCGTCTGTACGGCAACCCGTTCGCGTGGGGTATAACCTTGCTGGTGCTGGGCACGATCTTTCTGCTACATACTTTGCTCGGCATACAGCTTCCGGTGCGGCAGTTTCTGCCCGTCGCGCTGGTCGCGCTCGGCGCTTACATGCTCGTCGATTACGTAGGGCGGCGCAGGCGACGCGACCGCGAGCCACTGGCTTTCGACGCGCATCGACCGCCGCCGTCCGTGGTCGTTCATTCGCAGCTGGAGCCGCCGAGGTTCCGTACGGGAGAGCTCATCACGCAAGTCACTGCGCGCGAGCCCGGCGCACTCCCCTTTGAGCCGCGTCCCTGATCCGGGCAAAGAGAGTATAAAACTCATCTTCGCCTTTTTATCTTTGTTGCGCCGCTCGTCTCTTTGTTATGATGATGCCACAGTCGCGCGCGAGCCAACGCCCACGAGCCGGGGCGCGCGCTCTGGCGGCGGCTGATGTTCAAGGTAGTACTTCAAAGAGGTTATAGATCATGACAGCTTTTCTAAAGATAGCGGGCCGCTGGGGCGGAATCATTACGCTCATTCTCCTGATCGTGACGCTGCTGCGCCAGCTCATCTCGCTCGTCAGCTTTCTGCTCGTCGCCATCAAGATCGCCATCGTCGTCGCTTTCGTCGGCATCATGCTGCTGATAGTGCTTTCCATCTTGCGCGGACGCCAGAGCCGTAAGCGCGAAGCCGAAGATATTTAACCAAAGCGCGCTTCCCCTAAATGTAGTAAAATAGCTCGCGCGCGTGCGAGGCGGCCTGGCCCCTCACGCGCGTGGGCTTTTCCTTTCCCCCGCACCCTTTGGCGAAAGCTGCTCCGAAGTGTTGCAATAGGGTTGCAATCTCGCCGCTCCTGTGATAGTTTCCCAGACCTCTGCAGCACCTAAATAGGGTCAACCATCAGTTCGCGACCTTAAATGGAAGATCTATCGCGCTGCAATATCTCCAAGCAGGAATCAATTAAGTCCTCGATATTTTTGGTTTAGCAGCAGTCGCCCTCGTCCGGCAGGCTGTGCCTTTCCGGCGTCGCTCGCGCGTCTCTCCGATCTGCTTTTTCGCGCGAAGCCTAACGCCAAGGAGCACGTATGATGGCCAGTGACGACCGATTTTACGCTTTTATAGTCGCCCGTACCTCCACTTCAGCTTCGCGTGTCCGTCGTGTTTCCCTACATAAACGTTGGGTCAAGGCTAGCGTTTACGCCGTCGCCGTATTGATGGGCGCGGCCGCCTATGGTTTTTACGGTTTAACGCAGCAGGCCATACACCTGCGCGTCGCGGAGGAGAACGCGCGCCTTCGTGCG
>DASQYE010000779.1:0-9420 GCA_035639355.1 Pyrinomonadaceae bacterium | reverse complement strand
ATCCGTCTCCTCTAAAAGAAGGCTTCGGCAAAAAGGGCGGCGAAGCTGTCACCGCCCTTTCGCCTTCTATTTTGAGACGTGAGAGAAAGACTCCATTTGCCATGCGCGCGCGCACGCACACGCGCTCGCCAGTCTGCACTTCTCTGCGGTCAGTGATCGAGCTTGATGCCCTTGGGCACTTCGCCCTGATAAATCTCCCCGCCTGCGGCGACGAACTCCGCAGCCTTCTCCCTCATCCCTTCCCGGAGCGCGGAGTGTTCGTCCAAACCCTGCTCCGCCGCGTAGACGCGCACGTCCTGAGTAATCTTCATAGAGCAGAAGTGAGGGCCACACATGGAGCAGAAGTGGGCCAGCTTCGCCCCCTCCTGCGGCAGCGTCTCGTCGTGATACTCGCGCGCCACCTCCGGGTCGAGCGCGAGGTTGAACTGGTCTTCCCAGCGAAACTCGAAGCGCGCCTTCGAGAGCGCGTTGTCACGCAGTTGCGCTCCCGGATGGCCCTTCGCCAGGTCGGCCACGTGCGCCGCTATCTTGTAGGTAATCACACCCTCTTTAACGTCCTTTTTGTTCGGCAGCCCTAAGTGCTCTTTCGGCGTCACGTAGCAGAGCATGGCGGTCCCAAACCAGCCGATCATGGCCGCGCCGATACCCGAAGTGATGTGATCGTAGCCGGGCGCGATGTCTGTCGTCAGGGGCCCAAGGGTATAGAACGGCGCTTCGTGGCAGATTTCCAGCTGCTTGTCCATGTTCTCCTTGATGAGATGCATGGGCACATGGCCCGGGCCTTCGATCATCACCTGGCAGTCCTGCTCCCAGGCGATGCGGGTCAACTCTCCGAGCGTCTCAAGTTCCGCGAACTGCGCCTCGTCATTCGCGTCCGCGATCGAGCCGGGACGCAACCCGTCGCCCAGAGAGAAAGACACGTCGTAGGCCGCCATGATCTCGCAAATCTCGCGGAAGCGCGTGTATAGAAAACTCTCCTCGTGATGGGCCAGACACCACTTGGCCATGATCGCGCCGCCGCGACTGACGATGCCGGTCGTGCGGCGGGCCGTCAAAGGTATGTAAGGCAGGCGAACGCCCGCGTGGATCGTAAAGTAGTCCACGCCCTGCTCGGCCTGCTCTACGAGCGTGTCGCGGTAAATCTCCCAGGTCAGCTCTTCCGCGCGGCCTCCGACCTTTTCGAGCGCCTGGTAAATAGGAACAGTCCCTATGGGCACGGCGGAGTTTCTCAGAATCCACTCGCGCGTGGCGTGTATGTTTTTGCCCGTGGACAAATCCATCACCGTGTCCGCGCCCCAACGCGTGGCCCAGCGCATCTTCTCGACCTCCTCTTCGATGGAAGATGTGACGGCCGAATTGCCTATGTTGGCGTTGATCTTGACCAGGAAGTTGCGCCCGATAATCATAGGCTCGGACTCCGGGTGGTTGATATTGGCGGGGATGATGGCACGCCCGCGCGCCACCTCGTCGCGGACGAAGTCCGGCGTCACAAGCCTCGGGATGCAAGCCCCAAAGCTATTGCCCGCGTGCTGGTGAAAGAGCGAGTCCCTGTCGCCGTTGCTCAAGGTTTCCAGCGCGGCCTCTCTTCCAAGGTTTTCGCGTATCGCTATGAACTCCATCTCGGGCGTGATGAGCCCGCGCCGCGCGTAGTGCATCTGCGTCACGCGCCGCCCAGGCAGGCCACGCAGCGGCGCGCGCCGCAAACCCGGAAAAGGTTCGAGCCGTCCCCTGTCCTTCGCGTACTCCTGCGCGCCTTCGGTCAGGTAGCCGTCATCCTCCGGCTTGACCGAGCGCCCCGTGTATTCCTCCGTATCGCCGCGCCCGGTAATCCATTCGCGGCGCAGGGCAGGCAGTCCCTCGCAGACATCCGTGTGCACATCCGGATCATCCCAGGGGCCGCTCGTGTCATAGACGCGAACAGCAGGGTTCTCTTCCAGCTGTCCGTTGAAGTTCTTCGTCGGGTTAAGACTGATCTCGCGAAAGGGAACGCGCACGCGCGCGCCGCGTCCGCCTTCCACATAGACCTTGCGCGAGTTCGGGAGCCGTACCTCGTCGCTCCTTCTCTCAAGCCCCTCGTCCATCTCGTTCGTTGTGCTCATAATTTACCCAAACTTTCCGGCCGCCGCCTGCGGCCCGAAAAAGGAGAGACCGCTCCACACTGATGAAGGAATGGAGCGGTCTTCGCCTGTTGTTTCTCCCTTCGACGGTGCTAACCGTATCAGGTTCAAGGGGTCTCACGCGTTTGTGACTCTCAGCTTTGGACTATCTGGCCCAAGGCTCCCCCGAAAACTTTTTCAATTTTCAATAAGCTGAAGATTATTGCGCTTGCTCTTTAACAAACAGATCGTCAACCGGCATGACCCAGCCCGGCACGGCCGGCTCTGCTTCGGCCTGTTCACCGCGCCTGTAAATCTTCGGATTGCTGGGAGCGCTTGCGCGATACACTCGCACCACGTCGTCGCTCAACAGATCAACGTCCCAGACCACCTGCGCTCCGGCTGTGAAATAATCGGCGCGTTTCTCAGCCATTCTCTTTTCCGCTTTTGGTCCGTAATCGCCTTCGCTTATTACTTCGACGGCAAAAACAGGCGCGCCCTCAAAAAATCTCATTGTGATGTCACCAACATAAAAGGCTGCGTCGGGACTGAATGACTTACGACGAGGCAGATTTACTACAAAGGCAGCATTATCCGCGACCGCATAGCCTCTTTTCGTGCGTTTCTCATACCCGCTTAAAGAAATGGTGATTTCTCTGGCAGCGTAATTTGGCAAACCTCCGGTGGGTGACATTTGCACAATCTCTCCGTTAACAAGCTCGGCCTTGCCTTCGATTTTGTAGAGGTCTTCAATTGTGGCTTCGGTCTTTGTGCTCATAATCTTCCCCGAAGATTAACTCAACCGCCGATGAAGCTCATCGTCCGCTCGGGCTGACGAAAGGCTGGGTCGTTGATGTAGTGGCGCGGCTCTTTCTTCTCGACGACGCCCTCTATGTATTCGATGATCTCGGCGCGCGAGGCGTGGCTGCGCACGACATCGCGCAAGCTGTGCTCTACGGTTGAGAAGAGGCAGGTTCTGATCTGCCCGTCGGCGGTCAGGCGTATGCGCGAGCAAGCGCCGCAGAACGGTTCTGTGACGGGTGCGATGATGCCTATCTCGCCGGGCGCGCCGTCACCGAAGTGATAACGCGAAGAGGTCTCGGAGCCGCGCCGCACCTTGAGCGGAACAAGAGGAAAGCGCGCGTTGATGCGCTGGTAAATCTCCCGGCCCGCGACCACGTCGGCGCGCGACCAGTCGTGGCCGGAATCGAGCGGCATGAACTCTATGAAGCGCATACTTATAGCGTGCTCGCGCGCAAAGGCCGCGAAATCAGCGACCTCCTCTTCATTGTGGCCGCGCACGACGACGGCATTGATCTTGATAGGCGTGAGGCCCGCGCGCTTCGCCGCCTCGATTCCTTCGAGCACGCGCTCCAGCACGTCCACGCCGGTCATCTGCCGGAACGTGTCGCGCTTCAGGCTATCCATGCTGACGGTCACGCGGTCGAGTCCTGCCTCTTTCAGCGAAACGGCGCGTTCGGGGAGAAAGTAGCCGTTGGTGGTGAGCGCAAGGTCTTGCAAACGAGGCTTCAAGGCCGCGAGCTTACGAATGATCGTCTCAATGTCGCGGCGCATCATAGGCTCGCCGCCCGTCAGCCGAATCTTTTCGATGCCGAGCGAGACGAATATCTCCGAGACGTATTCGATCTCTTCGTAAGAGAGCATCTGTTCTTTGGGCGCGACGGGCGGCTCGCCGTGCGGCAAGCAGTAAAAGCACCGAAAATTGCAGCGATCCGTTAACGACACGCGAAGGTCGCGTATCGCCCGGCCATATGAATCCCTGAGCAAATCAGTCACTTGCCTACCCCTCTAAAGACAGCGCGCTTCACCGTCGAGCAGCTGGATTTCAAAGGATAATCATACGCCTGCCCGGAGGTATGTTCCAAGCTTACACGCAATAGCTTGATTGAGCGCCGCCGGGTAAGTATGACGTAGATTCTGAAGAATAACATCCTTGATGGCCCGTTCAGGCAGTTATCCAAGATTTCATAGATAAATCGGCCGCCTCATAACAACGCGACGGCCACCCGCTCGCATCTGAGTGCGAAAATCAAGGGCTTTTCAGGAGGCCCGCGATTTGCCTCGCGTCTCGATCAAGCACTGCTGCGAGCTTCTCCCCAGGCTCTCCACTCATCCGTTTTTTGTTGAAAGGAGATAGCCTATGCCCAACCCTACCACCATACTCGACCACATCAGTATTCCTTCTCCCTGTTCCGCCGACTGGGATTCCATGATCGGCAACGACCAAGTGCGTTTTTGCCTACACTGTAGCAAGCACGTCAACAATCTCTCGGAGATGACCAGGAAGCAGGCCCTTGAGCTGGTCGCGCGCTCAAAGGGCCGGTTATGCGTAAGATACTATCGACGGCCCGGAGGGCAGGTTCAGACCGCCGGCCCGGACAGTCAGCTATATCAAATCAAGCGGCGAGCGTCGCGGCTGGCGACCGGGGTCTTTACAGCCGCCATCAGTCTCTGTGCAAGCGTCGCCGCGCAAACGCGCCCGGTCGCCGAACAGCCCGCATCCAGCGGCGTAGAGATAACAGACCGGCAGGGTGGCGCGTTGCCTGCCAGTCCAGACCTGATGAACGGCTCGATCGCGGGAACTCTCTCCGACCCTAATGGAGCGGCGATACCCGGAGCGACCGTTACGCTCGTCAATGAAAGCAGTGGGCAAGAGCAACGTATGATCTCAAATGGTGAGGGCCAATACCTGTTTCAATATTTGGGAGCCGGAAACTATACCCTAAAGGTCGAGGCGGCAGGTTTCGACAAGCACGAAACGCAAGGGGTCGTCCTGACATCGGACGCTGAGCAACGCTTTGACGTGACCGTCGGGATAAACGGCGGGGTCGATGTCCTCGGCGGAGTGATGGCCATCTCAGGGGAGTACCCGCTGGTGATAGCCGCCTCCGAAAACGATCTGCCGCGTGTGAAGGAACTGATTGCCGCCGGCGCTGATGTCAATAGAAGAGATAAGAATTTGGACGCGACAGCTTTGGACGAGGCCGCCATATATGGCAATCGTGAAATGGTGCGCGCCTTGCTCGACGCCGGGGCCGAAATCAATGCCAGGAACAGTCGCAGGCAGACGGCGCTGATGATGCTCGACGATGATGCGACCGACAATCTGGTATGGGATTTGGTCAGCGCCGGCGCAAAAATCAATCTCAGGGATGAGGATGGTGACACAGCACTGATCCTGGCGGCAGGGTTGAGCAACACGGAGGCCCTGCGAGCGCTGCTCAACGCGGGCGCGAAAATCAATGCGAGGAATAAATCGGGCGAGACGGCGCTGATGAAGGCGGCCGGAGCCGGAAATAAAGAGAGCGTCAAGCTGCTCATAGAATTCGGCGCTAACCTCAACGTCAGAAATAACGACGGTGAAACGGCCCTCAAGCTGGCCGAAGATAATGAGCATCAGGATGTCGTGGAGCTACTGGACGCTTACAGCGCCGAGAAATAGATGGCTTTCGCGTTACGCGCGCTCTCACTCTCTCTGAGAAATGGCCGGGCGAGAACTCAGCCTCTCGCCCGGCAAGCTATGAGAGTCCTCCGGTTTTCAAGCACGTTTCACGCGGTGAAGCTTGATTCTTAAGGAGGGTGACTTATGGATGCGCTGGTCGGGCAACGGCCCGACGCTATTGCACGAGTCGCCCTCAGCGACCTGAGAGAACTTTCAAACCGTCTCTAAGGTTCTGTCAGATCATCGCTGGCGCTTCTCGTGACAACGTCCTCCAAACTCATCAGAGTGCCCGCGATGGGCTTGCGACAGCTGAGGTTGTGCGGCTTAGACCCTTCGCCGGGCGGGACGACCGAGATATAGGCCGTGCGCCGTCCGGGCCTCTCTTCCGTATTGCTCTCGTCGTAGATTTTGTAGGTGTAGCGGTCGATCATGAACCTGATCGCCAGGTAAGTGACGAGCGGGCGCGTGTAGCGTTTGTAGGTGAAAGCCGTTTGCGTGTTTTGGCGCTGCCGTGGGAATTCAAGCTCAACGCGGCCTGGGCGTCCGAAGCGGTATTGTACGTAGCCGCGCCCGGCGTCCAATTGCTGGGAGCCGCAAATGGAGGCCGTCTTACGGCTGCCTGCAATCTCGCAGCTCCAGATGGTCTGCTCGTCGCGGGCGCAAAGCGAACTTGCGCGCGCGACGCCTGCGCCGGTCGATTTGTGGGCCAACGAGACGGGAACCGCGTCTTTGATAGCCGACGCGGCGGCGCTCCTGTCGCTCGTCTGCGCGACGACGGGAGCGCCGGAGGCTGTTAAGACCAGGGCGAATAGCAGGACAGTTTTGCTCGTCATCTAAACGAAAGCGCTCCTTATCAACGAAGTACACCCTCAAGGGTTGAAGGATCGTCGAGCAGTATCCATTCGATGACGGAGAGCGGCAGGCTGCCGTGCTTAATCAGCTCGTCGTGGAATTGTCCGAGCCGGAAATTCGCGCCCTGTCGGTCACGATAGCGACCTAGCAGGCGCATGATCTGCCACTTGCCCGTCATGTAGTGAATCTTCTGCGAGGGAGAGGAGGCCGCGCCCGCCGCTTCTCCCTCGGCGGCTTCACGATCAAGCCCGCCCGCTTCCATGAAATAGTTGACCGCCTGCTCGAACGTCCAGCGGCCCGTGTGCAGGTTGACATCGACGCCGATGCGCGCGGCGCGATAGCGCGACAAACGCAAGACCTGTCCCTGCGCGGCGGAGTTTTCCGGATACAGCCCCGTGCGCATCAGCATCTCCTCGGTGTAGAGCGCCCAGCCCTCCTGAAAGACGCCGTCGTTCTGCTGGCGGCGAATCTCGTCCTTGAGCTGGTTGGCGATGGAGATTTGCAGGAAGTGGCCGGGAATTCCCTCGTGGCCCAGTATGGGACGCGGGTCTTCGATGGCGGCGCGGATATAAAAATTACTGCTCTTGGGGCTATAGGTCGGGATGAAGTAGAAGCCGCTCGCGTCCTTGTCGTAGAGTCCGGGCGGGTTCATGAATCCTCCGGGCGAGGTCGGCTTGAAGGCTTCCGGAAGCTGTCGAATATAGAATGGGCCAAGAAAGGAGGGAAGCGTGACCAGATTTTTAGACTTGAGGAAATTTATCATCTCCTCCTGCCGGCGCTCGTAGGCTTTGAGGAAAGCGTCCTGGTCGGCCGGGATGCTCTTGCTTCTGGACGGATCGGGGTTGGCAAGCGATGGGTCGGGAAGCAAGGATTCGAGAGCGCGGTAACGCGCCAGCTCCGACTCGCCCAGCATTGCTACCTGTTTGGCATCAACGGGCAGCAGGTACACATGCTTCAAGAGGTAGTTGTAGTTCTCCTCGCCCATCGGCGCGAAACCGACCATGCCCGGCAGACGGCCTTCGAGCCAGTCCGCGAATCCGTGAAGGGCTGCGAGCGCCGCGTCGCTCGCACGCACAAGCTCCTGCTTTTCGGCCGCCGGGAGGTCGCCCGCAATCGTCATCAGGCTGTCCTTGAAGAGACTGTCGATCGAGCGGGCCGAATCAATCGCCAGCTGCGAGTAGAGCCGGACGGGCTTTTTCAGATTCCGCTTGCCCTGTTCGATCAGTGCGGGCACGAGTTTGAGCCGCGCCGTGGCCGCGCGTGCCCGATTGCGCGGCGTGTCGTAATCTTTTTTGAGCAGCGAGAAGATGGCGTTGCTCGATTCGTTAACGTAAACCTGCGGGTCTGTCTCCACGAAATTCATGACGCGGTCGAAAAAGGCTATGCGCTCAAGCTGCGCTCGAAACAGCACCCAGTCAATGCGGTCGTCCTTTTCCCATCCGGCGGTCTGCATCGCCTGCACCTGGGCCAACAGTTCCTTGATGTGGCGGCGGCGTGCCTCGACGGCTGCTTCCGAGTAGTCCGCGAGCCTCGCGTCCCATGTGTGTAACCCCTCGTTGCTGCTGTCAACGGGGTAATTCTCGTTGCGCCAGCGGTAATATTCTTCTGCCATCCGGCGCAGAGCGGCGGGCGACGAAGTAGTTTGTGCTGACGCAGTGGTTTGTGCTTCGGTCATACGTGAAGCTAAGCAAAGCAGCAGGCAGGCAGTCAAGAAATAGTTGACGAGTTTCATCTTTCTTCCTCGGATGTCGCGGGCCGTAGTTGAAGCAGTGCGCGGGCGTTGCGTTGAAGGCCGGCGAGCTTTGCGCGCTTGATGGGGCTGCGGCGAAAGCGCTCGCTGTAGGTCTCGGGCGTGAGCGACAGAATCTCCGAAAGCTTGACGGAGACGTTGCCCGCCCTCGGCTCAAAACGCGCTTCGGCCGTCGGCTGCTCGAAGCGATTCCAGGGACACACGTCCTGGCACGCGTCGCAGCCGTAGAGCCAGCCGTCCAGATTTGCCGCCACCTCTTCTGGAATCGTGGGCTCGCGCAGCTCGATCGTCGCATGCGAGATACATTTGTTCGAGTCAACGACGTAAGCTTCCGTGATCGCATTGGTCGGGCACACGTCCAGGCAGAGCGTACAGCTTCCGCAGTGGTCTTCGACCCTCGCCGTGTCGTACTCAAGCTCAAGATTGAGCAGCAACTCGCCTAGGAAAACCCAGGAGCCGTATTCGCGCGTAATCAGGTTCGTGTGTTTGCCTATCCAGCCGAGACCGGCCCGCGCGGCCCATGCCTTGTCCATCATCGGCTGAATGTCAACGCACGTCTTGCCCTCCGCTTCCGGCCACTGCTCCTTGATCCACGCGAGCAGCGCTTTGAGCTTGTCCCCGACCACCTCGTGATAATCGTCGCCCCAGGCGTAGCGCGAGACCTTGCCCGTCGCGGCATCGTTCGTATGATCGTGCGGTGTGTAATAGTTGAGCGCGACGACGACACAGGAGCGCGCCTGCGGAAACAGCGATCGCGGGTCGGCGCGCTGCTCGGGAGCGCGCTCCATCCACTGCATACGACCCTGGAAGCCGCGCCCAAGCCACTCGCGCAAACGCTCGCCCTCATCCTCAAGCGCCTCGGCGCGCACGATACCCACCTTATGAAACCCTACACTGTGCGCCCGCTCCTTTATCTTTCGTGAGAGAAAGGCCGCGCGCTGCTGCCGCAGCAGCATCTGCTGCTGCTCCTGCTCAGCATTGTCCCCTATGACGTTCATCCGATGAGTCTGGTAGCCTTTTTTTGAAGCTTGAAGGAAGATAGTAAGACCGTGCGCTCGCATTATCAAGCAGACACAAAGGCCGCAGCGCGATAGCATATTTCTCATCGCACTATGGTATCTTCAACGGAAAAAAGATGGTGCGTGTGGGCCTGTGTGACATTACGCGGGAGAGTGTGACGATGGAAGATTCGGACGCCGCCGGCGACGGCCGCCGTAGTCTCGTGCCGGACGTTTACAGTAGATTGTGCCGCGCTCGTG
>DASQYE010000778.1:0-5259 GCA_035639355.1 Pyrinomonadaceae bacterium | reverse complement strand
CAAGCTCGACCGTGAAGGTTCATATCCAGGAGTCAACGCCCGCCGGCAAGCGCTCCGCTTCCTTAACCGATCCTGCTTCCCCCGTGCGGGCGAGGTCTTCCAGGGCGGACGCGACACCGGCCACAGTCGCATCAGCGTAATCGGTGGGCGCAGCGGGCGGCGGGAGGCCTAGTTGCCGCGCCGCCTCCGCGACCAGCTGACCGACCGTGATCGAGTTCAGGTGCAGGTCATGTAACAATCGGCTCGTGTCCTTCACGGCCGAGGACGGTAGCTCAGCCCGCTCGGCAACAAGCCTGCGAACCAGGTCCAGCGCCGACGCGGCGAGCGGGGGTGACGGCGGCGACGGCGCTTCGACGACGGCTTCTGCGACAAGGGCCTCGGCTTTTTCGGGCACGATTGTCGCCACCCTCGCGCGTCGCACAGCGCCCTCGGAATGCGGCGGCAGCTCGCAAGGGTTTACGAAGAATCTGGGCTGCCAGTTAAGATCGAAGGGTCTTGTGAAGCGCCCGTTTAAAAGTGACTCGTGATTTATACGCGCTCCGAGGGCAAAAGACGCCCCGACGGCTCGCCAGAGACCTCGAAGCGAGGGCCCCCCGGCATCCAGCGCCACGGCCGGGGTGTCTCCGAATTCGGTTAAAAGTCCGCTGAGCACACGTCCGGGGCCGACCTCAATCCAGAGATCAACCTCGTCGGCCGCCGCGATCATTGACTCCGCGAACCGCACGGGAGACGTAACCTGTCGGCAGAGCAGCGTTGGCAAGTCGTCATTCGGGGTCAGGACGTTTCCAGTGATAGTCGAGACGACAGTCCGGCGCAAAGGCTGAAACTCTTCAAGGGAGAGGTGGAGCGCCAGCGCCGGCACGGCCGCTTCGACGAGCGGGGAGTGGAAGGCATGCGAGACCGGCAGGGCTATGGCCCTGAGACCCTTCGCGCGCGCGCGCGCCAGAACCTTCGCCACGGCGGTCGCTTCGCCAGAGACGACCGTCTGATGCCGCGAGTTGAAGCTGGCTATGACTACCCGTTCTCCCTTTCGACCGTTCAGGAGCCCTTCGACCTCTTGATGCCCAGCCCCTATACTGGCCATCGCGCCCGTCTGACCGCACAATTCCGCCATCGCACGCCCCCTGGCCTTGACGATGCGCAGCAGCGAATCCTCATCCATAGCCCCGGCCCAATGTAGCGCCGTGAATTCGCCCAGGCTGTGCCCGACGGCGAGGCGTGCCCTTATGCCGAGCTGGTACAGGACACGCAGAGCCGCTAGAGAGGCGGTGACGATGGCCGGTTGCGCGACGCTTGTCGCTACACCCTCACCAACGGCTGGCGGGAGCCCGGAGCGCGCGTACAGCTCCCGCACGAGCCCGAAGCGGCGCTCGAATGCCCCTCCGGCGAGGTAGGTCGGAGACCCCTGTCCAGGGAAAAGAAAGCCCAGGCGCGCCTCGCCGTCACCGACGCCCAGAAACAGACCGGCGCGAAGGTCTAGCCGTGTTGCCGCTCCATCCTTGAGCCATGATCGCAGCGTCTGAAGGCGCTCTTCCAGCTCCGCAGGGCTGGAAGCGACGATCGCCGCCCGCAGCCGGCAGCTCCCGAGCGTTCTTCCCAGCTGGGCCGAAAGGTCTGCCACCTCCGCATGAGAAAGTTTGGAGGCAAAGGCCAGCAGAGACTCGACCTGTCGCTCCAGATCATCCGCATTGCGAGCGCCCAGCAGAAGCAGCTCGGCATCCTGGGCGGAAGATAGAAGAAGCTTATCCTCGGGGCTCAGCATCCGGCGTCGCTCGGACGTGTCCGCTTCGAGCACGACGTGCGTATTGATGCCCCCGAAACCCATCGCGCTGACACCGGCGCGCAGTGGGCCGTCGGTGGGCCAGGACTCGCCCTCGCTCAAGACCCGCAGAGCAGGTGTCGCACAGGTCAACTCCTGATGGGGTTCCTCGCAGCCGGTCGTGGGCGGCAAGAGCTGTGTGTGCAGCGCCATCGTCGCCTTGATTAATCCAGCGACTCCCGCCGCCGCCTTGGTGTGGCCGATATTGGCTTTGACGGAACCGATGGCCGCAGGGTGAAGGCCGGGGGCCGCTGCTCGACGGCGAGCATCGGACAGGACTTTTAATTCGGTAGCATCGCCGACGCTTGTGCCCGTCCCATGCCCCTCAAAGTAGGTTATCGTCTCAATGCCGAAACCCGCCCTGCGGTAAGCGCGAGAGAGGGCTAATAGTTGACCTTCAACGCTCGGGCGAGTGATACCGCCGCTGCCGTCGGATGAAGTCCCCCAGCCCTTGACGGTCGCGTAAATGCGGCGGTGCTGCGCCAAAGCATCCTCATGCCTCATCAGCACCACAAATCCGCAGCCTTCTCCGGGCCAGAAACCGGCTGAGTGCGCGTCGTAGACTCGCATCTTCTCCTCTGCCAGCGCTCCGGCTTTGGCGAATCCCACAAGCTCGAACGGGTCCAGGCTCAGATCAACCCCGCCGGCCAGCGCTACATCCACGTCGCCCGCGACCAGCGATGAACAGGCTGTGGTTACAGCCAGCAGCGAAGAGGCGCACGCGCCGTCCACCGTGTAGCCGCCGCCCTTTAGGTCGAAGTAATTACAGACGCGCCCGGCGATGGTATTGGAGAGGCTGCCCGCCAGGCTTTCCTCGCCGATAGGCGGGAACGGTTTCTTGTAGGAGTCTTCCAGCTCCCCTATGAAGAGACGGCGTTTCTCCGCCGACCAGTTCTCATCCGCGAGCGCCGTTTCCAACACGCGGCGCACGTAAGGCCAGCGCAGGCGCATTAAGTTGGCCCGCGAGAATTCTCCCGTCAGCGTGTTTCCCAGAAACACGCCCGTCGAATCGCGCGGAAGGTCTTCGCCCTGCTCGAAACCGGCATCACTCAATGCGCTGGCGGCCACGTCCAGCGCCACCCAGTGCGCCAGGTCGGCCGAGCGGAAGGTGCTCCCGACGACCTGGAAACGCACCCGGTCGAACTCGTAGCCCTCTATCAGCGCCGCTTCGGCCGAGTAGGTGCAATCGGCGGCGTTGCGGTCTGTAGATAGATAATCCTCCGCGCACAATCGCTCGTCAGGCATGCGCCGGAACGCCAGGCGCTGGGCCAACACGTTCTCCCACAACTCCACAGGCGAACGCGCGTCCGGGTAGAGGCATGCTATTCCGACGATGGCAACAGAGGGCGTCATGGCTCTCTACCTATCTCCCTATCGCTGTGGCCTGCACAGTAGCCACTTTCTCCCGCGCCCGCCTTGCGTCCCACGCCAGGGCATAGAGACCCGCCCCGCGCAGAGTGCTGACGATTGTGAGGGCAAAGAAAAGGCCGAACACGATATGTACCGTGAGCAGCAATCCGTAGACGGCGGCGACCCCCGCGCCGAACGCCACCTGGGCCCGATACCCGGTCGGAGTCGTGGCCGGGTCCGTCACCATATAAAAAGTGTAGAGGATGAACGCCATCCCCATCATCGGCATCAAGGCCGCCTCGATCGCAGTATCGAACACCCAGCTTCTGATTAAAGCCTGCGCCACGAAGCCGCCCAGCCAAGCCATAATCAGGGGGAGCCTGTGTGTGAAACGCGCATTCAGAAAGCTTCCGCTGACGACGATGATGAGAGGCAAGACCCAGTCCCATATCCCGTCGATGTTCTCCGTAAAGTGATAGGGAGGGGCGATGCCTACCCAGCTGAAGACCAGCAGCGTGACCGTGATCCCGAAATTTGAAGGATTGAAGAAATGCCTGGTTCCCTTTCCGACGGGAGCGCGGAAAACCAGCTTCGAGCTGATGGCGACAACCGTCGCAAAGGCTATGGGCCACAGCCGATCGTTCGTGTAAATCAACATGGCGATGGCGAGCCCTGAAATATGCGCCGGCAAAAGGAAATCCACGCTATCGCGCAGCCCGGCTGGAAACTTGGGCAAGCGACTGTTGCTCCAGGCGCTTACCAACTCAAGCACAATTTCCGTAGAGTAGGCCGTGATTAACGCGACCAGAGGTTGGGCCCACGATTGCTCGAAGCCTAAAACGGTATGGCCCAGAATATTGAGGATCGTGATGGCCAGAGCGAAGCGTCGCAGCCCGCCCAAACGGTTCGACCTGTACCAGGCGTCATCTCTAATCATTAGCTAACCTCCTTTGGGCTGACCAGCCGAGCTGCACCGTGTACTCGCCCGGCGATACTTGAAATGCCTCCTGACGGGTCTGGCCGTCGGGGTCGCGCCAGCGCACTTCGACCGCGACCTTCGCGTCGCGCGCAAGCTCTCCCAACCCGAAGTGCAGGTTCGGACTGCGCTTTCCGGAATGACCGCTGCCGCCGTCCACCTGTGCCACGAGTTGCCGCCCGTCAGGCAGATGAACGGTCGCACAAGCGCCGATCGCAGGTCTCGCCCGCACGCCTGCGCGCGGGCGTCCGGCGCTCAGTTCTGTTTTTTCCGATTCGCTGCCGGGGAGCGGCAGCATTAGATGGAACGCTAAAAACGGCTGCGTCCCCTCAGATTGGTTGTGATAGAAATAGGAGGTGTCCCACTGGTTGGCGACGGCAAAGTCTAAACGACCGTCGCCGTCCACGTCGGCGATGGCAATGCCTCGACTGATATATGATTGATCCAGGCCCAGCTCGGCGGCTATGTCACAGTAGAGGCCGTTTCGCGCACGCGCGTAGAAAGGGTTGTGACCGTGATCGCTCAGGCCGTCACCGGCCTGGAAACGGGGCCAGTTTCCGGGGTGGTCCAGCAACTGGTCGTTGCCCATCGCAAGCTCGTGCAACTCGGGCCAGCGCTTCACATCACCCTTTATAAACCCCGTCGCCTGAAGAACCTCCAAAACTCCGTCGTTATTGAAATCGGCAAGCTTTACGTCCCAGCTCCACCCGCTCCTGGAGAGACCGAGCGACTCGCTGCCATCAACGTAGGGCGCGATTCCCTGAGCCATCCGCTCCGTCTCGCCCGTACTCAGAAAGACGAAGTTGCTTTCTTCGAGCGCGTACGGATCGCTGATGTTGCTTATCAAAATGTCTAGCAGGCCATCGCCGTTCAAGTCGCCGAAATCCACTCCCATGCCTTTGAACGAATCGTGGCCGATCACCTTTGATTTAGGCATCGCGAGCGTTCGCACCCCCTCCAGCGGGGCGAACCGGAATTGACCGGGCGTGGAACGATTGTGCAGCAGCCGATCGGGGCCAAAATCGTTGGCGAAATAGAGTTCCGGAAGAAGGTCTCCGTCAAGATCGGCCGCGCCGACGGCCAGCGTCCAGGCGCGCGAGATACTGTCGTCCGC
>DASQYE010000777.1:0-2521 GCA_035639355.1 Pyrinomonadaceae bacterium | reverse complement strand
CATCATGGTTATCCGGGATGAAAAAAAGGAGAACGGGCGCGCCCTCACTGAGCGAGGCCGCGCCCGTACTGAATCTTCCGAAGCTGTATATACGAAGGTTAAGGCGTGACGGCGTCCTTGACAGCCTTACCGGCCCTCTTCGCTCCAGAGGCCGTCTTCTTGCCGACCGTCTTGGCAGTATTAACCGTCGCTTCACCGGCGGTTCGAGCGCCCTCGGCAGTCTTTTCACCGACGGTCTTTGCGCCTTCAGCCGTCTTCTCGCCGACGGTCTTGGCAGCATCAGCGGTTCTTTCGCCCACGGCCTGCGCGCCCTCCTTGGTGGCTGCGGCGGCGTCCTTCGTCTTGTCCGCCACGAAGCCTGCGGCATCGGCGATGGCATCGCCCGTGTCTTCGAGCGCGTTGGCTACTTTATCTTCAGGCAAGTCCCTGGGCTCGCCCGTGCGAGGATAGACCTTGGCTGTGCGCTTGCCCTCGCGCGTAGTCGTGACAACCACCCTCGATACGCGCTCGTTGTTCTTGAAAGTGCGCGTCTCGGTTCTAGTCCCGCCGGCGTCCGTAGAGGTCGCGATCTCGGAGTCGCCGGGAGCCGGGCGCGTTTGCTCTGCTGTCGTCGTCGTTGTATTACTCGTCGTCGCGACAGTCGTCGTGTTCGCGTTCGTGTTCGTCGTCGTCTCAGAACCGGAGCAACCGGCAATCAGGCCGGCGAGCGCGAGCACGCCCGTCCCAACCATCAACTTAATTCGCACGGCAATTCCCTCCCGTAGGTTTATAGAGCACTAAGCCCCTTCCGAGGAGCAACCGTTGTGCCAGCGCGTAAGTAAGACAAAGCCGGGATTTATGCGGACGGGAGCGCGCCGCCCGCTAATAAAAGCATACGGTGCGGCGCTAGCCTGCGTTTTCTTACGATACGATGATTTTCGACCGGAGAGTTATAAAGAAGCGTTTATTTTGGAGCGGGCGACGAGGCTCGAACCATCAACTTAAAAGAATGGAGCGCGAGACGGGGATTGAACCCGCGACCCTCTGGTTGGGAACCAGATGCTCTACCACTGAGCTACTCGCGCTTAATATCAGCCTGCATGACTGGGTGATGTCAAAAGGTAATCAACAGCCCAGTTGATTTTTTGAACTTGTCCGTTCGTCGTCGGCACAAGTCTTAAAGAAACGCCGGTTGCGCCGAATCTTTCAACTGGGACTAAATATACGTCTCCACGCTCCGGATGCAAAACGGCAAAGAGGTCTGCTAGACCATGATAGCCCTGCTTTGTAGCGCCATTACCCGATTGGCTATAGCTATTAAAGATCAGGACACCTTTTTTGACCCTGCCGGTTTTACATTGCACGGGCCATAGGCTTACTGAATCATCGATAACAAAATCGTATTTGTGTCCCTCTCCAAAAGGAACGGACACTAAGTAACCTGCCGCGACTAAGGCAGCCAGGATTTTAGCCTCAGCCAAGTTACCCTTTTCTCTAGTTTGCATGGATGCGCTGCCTTTGCGCTGCGCCAAACACGCTCAAGCGTAAGGATGATGTGTGAAGCAAAGAGAGAAGATCATCCTTATCCGCGCTGGCGCAAAGATAATCAACCCTGCGCCCGGCTGTCAAATATAGACGGAGCCTGACCGCCCTTTTCAAAATTTGATGTAGCGTTTCATCAGGTCGGCCCAGTGGCCGTGCGCTTTGAGGATTATTTCGGCGACTTCGCGCACCGCGCCGTAGCCGCCCGGAAGCTGCGTTACGTAGTGGGCGGCGGCGCGCGTTTCAGGCACGGCGTCGGCGACCGCCACGGCGAACTCAGAGCGCTCCATCAGCGGAATGTCCGTCACGTCATCGCCGATAAAGGCCACCTCGGATTCTTCCACCTCGGCTTCCCTGAGCAGGTCTTCAAAATCCTTCATCTTATCCACAGCCCCCTGTCTGAGGTACGTGACGCCCAGCTCTCGCGCGCGGCGTGAGACGGCCGTGGACGTGCGTCCCGAGATGATTCCAGAGCTGAGCCCGGCGCGGTGAAGAAGCACCAGCCCGTGCCCGTCGCGCGTGTGAAAGCTCTTCTGCTCGTCGGCGTCTCCGGCCAGCTGTATGCGCCCGTCCGTGAGCACGCCGTCACAGTCCATCAGCAGCAGCTTGATGCGCGCCGCGCGTCGCTCGATCTCGGCCAGCTCGTACATAAACGCCTTATCGCACCTCGAATAACTGTATGTCGGCGAGCTTCCAGGAGCCGCCCACGCGCGCCAGTATGAGAACGGCCGTGCCCGAAAGGTCGCGCCCGAACTGGCGTGCGTTGATCGTGACATCCGCCGCGAGGTGATTGGCGTCGAGCAGTTCTGTGCGCAGGACGTGAGTTTGCCACGCCTCGGGCTGGCTGCCGACAATGCCTTTGGCGAAAGAGACCAGCTCGCCCGGAACGATCTGCGCGTCTAGCTCGGCCCTTCTTCCGCTTCTGATCGACTGGTCAAGCTGGGCCACGAATTTTTGGGCCGCTTCGTCTACGGCGGGCGCTGCGCCGCCGGCCGACTCG
>DASQYE010000776.1:0-4524 GCA_035639355.1 Pyrinomonadaceae bacterium | reverse complement strand
AACCCGTCCGCGTCAGTCGCACGATCAGCCAGAAAGTCCTGCGCGAAGGCGTCGCTATCCTGAGCAACGACGTGCAGAGGGGCGGGGCGTTCGAGATCACCGAAAGCTTGATCGCCTCCGAAAGCCATTCGGTGCTGTGCATGCCGCTCGTGCTTCTGGATAAAGTGCTAGGCGTCATCTACCTCTGCGCGAGCAGCTTGAGCGCACGCTTCGACGAAGACCACATGAAGCTCCTGACGGCCATCGCCAACATCGCCGCCGTCGCCCTTGAGAACGCCCGTCACGTCGAATGGCTTGAGAGCGAAAACCGTCGCTTGCAGGACGATATGCAGCTCGAACACAACATGATCGGCGAGAGCGCGAAGATGCAGAGCGTCTACCAGTTCATAGCCAAGGTCGCGCCCACCGATTCGACCGTCCTGATTAACGGCGAGTCGGGTACGGGCAAGGAGATGGCGGCCCGCGCCCTTCATCTCAACAGCCGACGGGCCGGGAAAGCGTTCGTCGCCGTCAACTGCGCCGCGCTGACTGAGACCCTGCTCGAATCGGAATTGTTCGGCCACGAGAAGGGGGCTTTCACCGGGGCCATCGCGCAGAAGAAGGGGAAGCTGGAGGTGGCCGACCAGGGCACTGTTTTTCTGGACGAGGTGGGCGAGATGGCCCCCTCGCTTCAGGCCAAGCTCCTGCGGGTGCTGCAAGAACGCGAGTTCGAGCGCGTCGGTGGAACACGCACGATTCATGTGGACATACGTCTGATCGCCACCACCAACTGCGACCTGGAAGAAGCGATCAAGCAGGGCACGTTTCGCCAAGACCTCTACTATCGCCTCAACGTGGTCTCGATCAAGCTGCCCCCCTTGCGCGAGCGACGCGAAGACATACCGCTTCTGGCCAGCTACTTCGCCGCCAAGTACGGCAGGAAATGTAAGCCGCACGCGATGGGCGTAAGCGCCGCCGCGCGGCAGCTGCTGATACACTACGACTGGCCTGGCAACGTGCGCGAGCTTGAGAACGCCATCGAGCGCGCCGTCGTCCTCGGCTCGGCCGATTTGATCCTGCCGGAAGATTTGCCCGAAGCCGTGCTCGAAACCCAAACCACGGCGAGCGTCGCCGTGACGAAATACCACGAGGCTATAACGGAAGCAAAAAGAGGGCTCATCCTGAGAGCCGTCGAACAAGCCGGGGGCAATTACACGGAGGCCGCCAAGCTGCTCGGCGTTCACCCGAACTACCTGCATCGTCTGATACGCAATATGAACTTGAAGACGGCGCTGAAGAAGTAAGGGAAAGCAGGAATTCATGAAAGCCGTTGCTGCGAATAACGCCCTTACTGCGAATGCGGGTCGCTGCGCTCATCGGCCCTCGCCGCCGACGCTGTCCACTCTCATCTCCTCCTGATGAAACGTCGCCCGCTCCTTCCAGATGCGGTACATGTGCAGAGAAAATGCCAGCCAGAGCCCGCTCATAAGGTAAGCGCCGAGCGTGTCGCTGGGCCAATGCGCGCCCAGGTAGACGCGAGAAAATCCTATCAACGTGACGGGCAGCAGCACCAGGGTGAGCGCGAGGCGTCGCGCCGTGGAGCGCAAGGGTAGGAGCGCGTAGGCGACGAAGAACAGAAATCCGAAATAACAGACGTAGAAGGTCACGTGTCCCGAGGGAAAGCTCTGCGTTTTTAGATCACGATAGACCATGACCATCTCGGAGGTCGGTCGCGGTCGCGCGATCAACAGCTTGATAAGAGTGTTAAGGAGAGAACTGCCGCCCGTGCTCAAGACGAGCCCCGCCGCCTCGCTGCGGAAGCTAAACGCAAGCATGGCCATAACCGTCAAGGTCGTGATCGCGTAGGGCCTCCATGTATTCCCGAACCAGGAGACGGCGCGCATAAAATCTAGCAGCCCCGGCACACCCATATTTTGCAGGGCGCGCGCGACTCTCAAATCCCAGCCGAAATAGGTATTGAAGTGCGCGAACAAGGCGAGCACGGCGAATGCCGCGAGCATGACGCCGTAGAGCGTCTCGGCACGCAGCAGGCGGCGCGCGGCGCGTCGTCGCAGCGAAGCGCGCTCCGCCTTTGGTGCTTCAACAGGTAATTGATCCATCTCAGTCCCTCGAAGGTGCGGCCCCGTACGCTCTCTCTCTCATAGCGCCCACGCGTCGCCGTGCAATATAATACATTTAAGATCATCTCCCGAAGGTAGAGAATAAAAGAGGAGAGCGACAGGGGAGCGCCCGCGCGTGCAAGGCGTCGCGCTCGGCCCACGCGCCTTCTCTTGCCGGGAGGAGCAACAGTTTTGTTAAGAGTCGAATATATAGACGGGCTGTACCTGCCGGAGTTGGACTTGTGGCTCGATGCGGACGGGCCGCGAGACCGCTGCGTAATCTCGCACGGGCACTCGGATCACATCGCTGAGCATCGCGCCATCATCTCGACGCCCGAGACGGCGCGCATCTTTCGCCATCGTCGCGGGGAAGCCTTGATGGAGACGCTGCGCTACGGCGAGCGGCGTGATTACGGCCGCTTCGCCCTCACGTTTTTCCCCGCCGGGCATTGCCTGGGCTCTGCGCAGGTGCTCGTAGAAGCGGACGGCGAGCGGCTGGTCTACACCGGAGACATCAAGCTGCGCCCGAACGTTACGGCCGAGAACGCCGTCATAGTGCCTTGCGATACGCTGGTCATGGAATCCACCTTCGGCGATCCGCTGTATCGTTTTCCGCCGGACGTGGCGACCTTCGACCGTCTCTACGCAGCCGTAGACCGCGCTCTCTCGGATGATCGCGTGCCGGTGGTGCTGGCCTACGCTCTCGGCAAAGGTCAGGAGGCGCTGGAGCTGCTCCTGCGCCGTGATTATCGCGTGACGCTGCACGGCTCCGTGTGGAACGTCGCGGAGATTTACAGAGAGCTTGGCGTGGAGTTCTCAGGGCCTTACGAAAAGTATGACCGCGAGCACCTGCGCGGGCGCGTTCTCATCACTCCGCCCGGCTGCCGCAAGCAGGCGATGATTACCAACATCGCTCGCCGCTACCTGATTATGCTGACGGGCTGGGCGATGAACAAAAGCGCGCCCTACATGTACAGGGGCGTGGACTTGATCCTGCCGCTCTCCGACCACGCGGACTTCGACGAGCTAGTGCACCTGGCGCGCGCGTCCGGCGCGCAGAGGATCATAACCATGCACGGCGCGCCGAAATTCGCAGCCATCCTGCGCGAGCTCGGCCTGAACGCCGAACACCTGGCGCATCACCCGGATTCGCCGTCGGTCAAAAAGGTGGGCAAGGGCTCGCGGAAGAAAGCCTCTTCGGCCGTCGAGCGTACCCTGTTCAATTGAACGGGTGAGACGGATTGTCAGCGCGCCAAAAAAATCCCCGTGCGGGGCTACATAACGTAGCCCACGGCTCGCGCCGTGGGAACATTTCAGGTAAAGATAAGTTAGCCCCGCGAAGGGCGAAAGAGATTCAATGCGAGAGAGTAAGCTCAACGTTGAATTTCTGTCGCCCCTGGCGGGGCTATTGATTATTTGTTTGGCTGCTTTCCCATGATTTACGTCATGGGCCTTCATTCCATCGCCCCTTGCGGGGCTCACTGATTCCGATACTTTATCGTCTCATCCTTCCGCTTTCATGGCTTTACGCCCGCGCTCGTCGAGCAGCCTGGTGATGGCGCGCTCTATGTTCGAGTCTATCTCGGAGAGTTGCGAAAGGATGGGCTTCGCCAGGCGGAGCGTGACGATCTCGGCCTCCTCCTGCGGAGACTCCAGCGAGCGTTCTATGGCGGCCAGCATCGCGTCATAGTCCGGGGGCTTGGAGAGATATTCCTGAACGCCCAGCAGCTCGCACTGCTTGCGCAAATCGTCGCTCGACTCGCCCGTGATGATGATGACCGGCACGCTCGGATTAATGGCGCGTATCCCGCGCAGCACCTGCGCGCCGTGCAGCTCCGGCAGCGTCATATCGAGCAAGACCACGTCTGCGCCTCCGGCCTGAAACTCCGCCAACCCCTCTTCGCCCGAATAGGCATTTCTGACCCTGTAACCGGCTTTTTTTAGCGTCGCTTCGTAAAGTTCGGCCAGGTCTTCTTGATCTTCTATGACAAGAATGCAATGCTCATCCACGACTGAAAATTCCCCCTTGCCTTGAACCTTTGACCTTTGGGTGTGGTCGGATTATAGCAGAAAACTTTTATGAGTCCCGTGGCCGTCGTCCTCGTCCTGCTGCTTGTCGCCGTCGTGCTCTTTGCGACCGAGCGCATTCCCATAGACATCGTCACCATCCTGCTCGTCATAGCCCTCGTGCTAACGGGGACGCTCTCCGCGACCGAAGGCTTCGCGGGCTTCGGCAACGACATCATCATCACCATCTCCGGCCTCTTCATCCTCACGGGCGGCCTGGTCAAGACGGGTGTCATAGATGTCGTCGGCCGTCGCCTGCATCGCATCGCGGGCGGCGATGAGTTTAGACTCACAGTGCTGATTATGGTAGTCGCCGCAGCCTGCGCCGCTGTGATGAAGAACACTACGACGACGGCCA
>DASQYE010000775.1:0-5932 GCA_035639355.1 Pyrinomonadaceae bacterium | reverse complement strand
CTACCAGTGGCCTCGCCGTACGATATTCTTTTACTCACGCGCTCGGTTTGCGGCGTTTGCCGTAGTAAGGAGAATGATGAGGCCGAGGGCGGTGGTCGTGCGCGCCCTCGGCCCCAACGCTTCTTTAAGGTTTCGCGCCGGCGGGGGTGGCGGGTACAGTTGCCGGGGCGGTATTGGTGGTCGGCGGCGCGACAGACGGCGCGACCGTGTTCGTGCCGTCGCGCGGCGCGCCGGGCTGCGCCGGTTTGGCTGTAGTGCCGTTTCCACCCGTCTGAGTATCAGTCTTCGTGGCCGGTCGCGTATCCTGAACCGGGGGGCGGGCGGGCGGGCGGCGCTGCACGGGGTCTACGATGGTGGGCGCGTTGGGCGTCGCGTTGGACGGCAATTCGCCCTGGTTTCGCAAGACGATATCTATCAGGTCGTTGCCGCCCTTATCGTCCTTGCTGATAAGCACGCCGTTCTTATCGACCGTCACGTCAACCGTGCCGAGCACTTCGCTCATCACTCTTTGCATCGTACCGGGGCGCTCGGGCGGGGCCATTTTGATTTTGATCGGGTCGGGGTCGGGGACAGCGGAGCCGATCTTTTCCAACTGATCTTTTGCCTTCTCGGCATATTCGCTGTTGGGCCAGTCGCGCACGACTTGCTGGTAATACTTGGCGGCCTCGTCCGGCTCTTCCTCCTGTACGTAGAGGTCGCCGAGGCGGTAAAGCACCTCATCCATGTAGGAGAAGTCCGGGTACTTCTCTACGATCTCGCGCAGGCGCGATTGCGCGCCCCTCAATCCGCCGACGCCGTTCTCGTTGCGCTTGTAATAGAAGCGCGCCACGAGCAGATTGTGCATCCCCAGATTTTCCTGTACCTCGCGCAGGCGTCGGAGCGCAGCCTCTTTCAAAGGCGTGTCGGGAAACTGTTGCAGCAGCACCTTCAAGCGCTGCTCCGCCTTGCGCGCGTTTGTAGTCTGGCGATCAGGAAGCCCCATCTGTCTCATGTCCGACTCGGCGATCTTGAGCATCACGTCGTCGGCGAGCGGGTGGGTGGGGAAAAACGTCAGCCAGTCCTGATAAGCCGCCGCGGCTTGAATCAAGGAGCTGGTCACGCCTTCCAGGTAAAAGGAGTCGGCGATGGCGAGCTTGGCCATCGGCAAATAGGTCGAATCAGGATAGGTGGTGATGATCGTGTTGAAGAGCAGGCGTCCGGTCTCGTGGTTGCCTTTGCGCACTTCCCTGGCGGCCTCCTCGAATAAGACTCGGTCACGGCCGGGTGCGACCGTGCCGGTCAGCTCTTCATACTTGTCGTCGCCGCCGCCGCCGAAGATTCCCAGGAAGCCTTTCTTCTTTTTCTTCTTCTTGGGCGCGGCGCTCGCCGCATCGCCCGCGCTGCGGCGTGCGCTGGCCGTGCTTTGCAGCCCCGCCTCGACGCGCGTGTTCAGCTCGGCGACGGCAGCTTCCAGGCGATCGAGCAGACCGGCTTCGAGCCGCTCGGAACGCTCAATCTTGCCGCGCGCATCCAGGATCTCCTTCGAGATGGAGCCGACTTCCTGCTCCAGGCCGCGCAGGCGCGCCCCAGGATCGTCAGCCGATGCAGGCTTATCACCGTTGTCTTTAGAGTTGATGGACGAGATCGCGCTATTGAGCGAGCGCCTCATAGTATCAAGGCGCGATTTCATAACGTCCAGGCGTTGCGAGGGCGAGGCATCGCTGCCCTGCGCGAAAATGGACGCGCTGGCGAAACACGAGAGCAGGATCGCGCCAAGCACCACGGATGCGATACGACGAAAATGCATTATAAAACCTCCAATAAAACTAAGGATGAAGACGGAAGGATGAGGGATGAAAGGAATGCTTCCACCTCTTGAATGCTTTTATTCCACCCTTCATCCTTGCCTTTCTACGCCCACTGCAAGGTCGCTTCGCGTAGCTCGCGAACGGCCCCGGCGGGGTCTGTCGTGCCGAAGACGGCTGAGCCGGAGACGATGATCTCGGCTCCGGCGGCGGCGACCTCCTCGACATTGGTGCGATCAATTCCGCCGTCTATCTCTATCCGGACGCGGAGTCCGCGTTCGTCAATCATGCGCCGCAGGCGACGCAGCTTGTCGAGCGAGGTATTGATAAATTTCTGTCCGCCGAAGCCCGGATTGACGCTCATCAAAAGAACGAAATCGGCGAAGGGCAATGCTTCTTCCAGCGCGATCAGGGGCGTCGCCGGGTTGATCGCCACGCCCGCCTGCGCGCCCTTCTTACGGATAGCTTGGAGCGTGCGGTGCAGGTGCGGATCGGCTTCTACGTGAACGGAGACCATCTGCGCGCCCGCTTCTACGAATTGTTCGGCCCAGCGGCCCGGCTCCGAGATCATCAGATGCGTATCGACGATCAGCCGCGTGCCGGCGGCCACAGCTTTGACCACAGGCAGGCCCACAGTGATATTGGGCACGAAATGCCCGTCCATAATATCTACGTGGATGACGCTCGCGCCGCCGCGCTCGACGGCTGCTATCTCCTCGCCGAGTCGGGTGAAGTCGGCGGATAGAATCGAAGGGGCTATTTCTACCATTCTCGGTCAGCTTCCGGGGACGCATGTTGCGCGTTCGCCCGGCCATGGGTTCAAAAGCCGTTTTCAGCGCAACCCGCGAACGCCCCCGAATCTTAGAGCCTGCGCGGTGGGCTGCTCGGAACGAAAGGGGGCGTCGTCGGCGTCGAGGGCGTCGAGATCACCGGCGCGCGTTTGTTTGTGTTATTGCTGCGATCCGTGTTCGCATTGCGAGCGCCCGTGTTCGCGTTGCGATTATTGGCGCTGCCCTCGTTGGCGTTGCGCGCATTGGCGTTCGCGTTGCGATTTGTCAGCGTGTTGCTATTATTGGCGTTCTTATTATTAGCGTTCTTATTTCGTTTCGGCTTGTTCTGATTCTCGTTCTGATTATTGGCCGACGAAGCAGGGCTCTTGTTCTGGTTGTCGGGCGTCTTGTCGGCCTCGGGTCTCTTCTCTTCAGGGGTGGCGGGCGCTGGCGCGGCGCTCTCACCCTCTTTCGCGCCGCGCGCGAGGACGACGGCCACGGTCTGCCCGACCTTGATTACTTCATCCTTCTGCGGCGATTGGTCCAGGATTGTATCGGGGCTGGCTTCGGGGCTGAAACGCGTGGCGCGCACTCTCATGTGCAACCCCGCGTCGCCGAGCGCCGTTTCGGCCGTCACACGATCTTTGCCTTTCACGTCCGGCACTTTCACTTCCGGGCTGCGCAGGGAGAGATATACGGTGCCGGCGAGGCCGAAGACAAAAGCGACCGCAATGGCGATAATGATACCGATCTTGCTTAACGCCGAGAGCGCCCGCTTTGCAAGCATAGTGTGCTTTCTTAGCCTTTCTCAACGGAGCGAGCGCGCCTCGAAAGGGGGTTCAGTACCGGCCCGCGTCATCGCTCAGGAAACCAAGTCGCGAAGTCTAACACCCGGCTCCGCCCGGCTGCAAGTTTCCGTCCGAGCTTAACTTCGGCGCTCGAAGGCGGCGATAAAGAAGCCGTCCGCGCCGTCGCGTTGCGGCCAGGTGCGCGCCGCCCCGTCTACGCTTTTGAGAGTCGGCGGCACAGGCATTGAAGCTCGTGTGAAAGCGCCGTTTTCTTTGAGAAAGGAGGCGACGACCGCTTCATTCTCTTCCGGCTCGACCGAGCAGGTAGAGTAAAGCAGGCGGCCGCGCGAGCCTACTACTTTTGCGGCATTGCCCAGGATGGCGCGCTGGCGCGCCGACAAATCCGCTATATCAGAGGGTGAGATGCGCCAGCGTATTTCGGGGTTGCGCCTGAGAGTGCCCGTCCCAGTGCACGGCGCATCGACCAGCACGCGGTCAAAAGAGCTTTCGGCAAACGGCAGCGGAAGGCTCGCATCGTAGACGACCGCCGCGACCGAGGACGACGCCGTCGCCGCTTCGTGCGCGCCCTGCTGGCGCAAAGCGCTCTCCAACAGCGTCCGCAGGCGATGCTCGTAGAGGTCACCCGCTACGACGAGTGCCGCCCCATCGGTTCTATCCGCGATGTATGTCGTCTTACTGCCGGGCGCGGCGCAGGCATCCAGCACGCGCTCGCCCGCACGCACGTCTACTAGATGGGCCGCGAGCTGCGACGCTTCGTCCTGGACGTAAATGAACCCATCGCGTGCCAGCTCGCGCAAACGCGCGCTCGCGCCCTTGATACGCCACCCGTCCGGCGCGACCTCGGAAGGCGAGAGTCGGCCTCCGGCGGCGCGCAGCTCTTCGAGCACGTCCAGACTCCCGGCGCGCGCCGCGACGAGGCGAAAGGCGACGGGCGGCGCTTCGTTATTGGCGCGCGCAAGCGCCTCGGCCCAATCTGAGCCGAAAGCATTCGTCCAGCGCTCGATCAACCATCGTGGGTGCGAAGTCTCGACCGCGAGGCGCAAAGCCGGGTCGGCGATACCCTCCGCCGGGTCGTACTGCGGCTCTTTCAGCGCGCGTCGCAGCACGGCGTTGACGAACCCGGCAGCCGAGCGCACGCGAGCCCTGTAGGCAAGGTTGACCGATTCGTTGACGACGGCCGAGGCCGGAATGCGCGAAAGAAAGCGAAGCTGGTAGAGGCCCACGCGCAGCGCGCGGCGCACGGGGGCGTCCAGGCTTGAGGCGGCGCGCGCACTGTAGCGCTCGATCAAACGATCCAGCCAGAGTTGACGGCGCAGCGTGCCTAGCACTAGCTCGTAGCAGAGCGCGCGATCATCGGCGCGCATTTCCTCCTGCGTCGCGGCAAGCAGGACGGCGGCGAACGCCCCATCTTCCTCGACACGACGCAATATCTCGAACGCGGCGAGGCGGGCGGGCGAGACCACTGCGCGCGCGCCCGTCTTTTCCCCAGGCCCCTGCTTTCGACGACTCTTCAGGGCGGCCACAGCGATCATCCCAATCTCTGGCCCACGCGCAGGCGAACGCCGCTCAGAAACTCGCGCACGCTCATGCGCCGCTTGGCTTCCGGCTGGACTTCCTCAAGACACAGGACAGTACCTTGGCCGCACGCGACGCACAGTTTATCGCCATGAGCTTCTATAACCGTGCCGTGCTCGCGCGCGCTTGCGGCCCCCGACTCCAGGGCCAGGGCGCGCCATACGACCAGGCGGCGCGCGTCCCACTTCGTGTATGCTCCGGGCCAGGGCTGGAATCCACGCACGCGCCGCTCTATGTCGAAAGCGCTCGCGGCCCAGTCTATCAGCCCGTCCTCGCGTTTGAGCACGGGCGCGAACGTCGCATCATCATTGGCTTGCTCGCGCGGCTCTATCTCGCCAAGACGCTTGAGAGTCTCTCCCAGCAAGTCCGCGCCCGCCAGCGAGAGTCGCAGCATCAGCTCCGGCGCAGTCTCCTTTGGGTCAATCGCCGTCTCGCGCTGCAACAGTATCGCTCCCGTATCGAGCCCTTCGTCCATCTGCATAGTGGTCACGCCGGTCAAGCTCTCGCCGCGCACGATGGCCCAGTTGACGGGCGCTGCGCCCCTGTATTTCGGCAGCAGCGAGAAATGGACGTTGATGCATCCCTTCAAGGGAGCGCGAAGGAAGGCTGGCGGCAGGATGCGACCGTAGGCGACGACCACCGCCGCATCAGCTTTATAAGAGGCGAAGAGCGATAGAGCCTCGTCCGTTCTAATCTTCGTCGGCTGGTGAACCTTAAGGCCGCACAATTGCGCGTACTCTTTAACGGGCGGAGCCTTGAGCTTATAGCCGCGCCCCGAAGGTCTGTCCGGCTGCGTCCACACGGCCAAGACCTCGTGCCCGTCTTCAAGACAACGCCGCAATGTCGGCACGGCCGCCTCCGGCGTGCCCATGAAGATCAATCGCATACGAGCAAGGATGAAGGATGAAGGATGAAGGATGAAGAAAAAGCCTTTGATTGAATCATTTCAATCAGGCATTGACGCAACCCTTTCATCCTTTATCCTTTCAGAAAG
>DASQYE010000774.1:0-7006 GCA_035639355.1 Pyrinomonadaceae bacterium | reverse complement strand
CGAAGTCGGGCTCACGCTCACGGCGGACAGGCCGGGCGTGGCGGACGCGGCCTGGGCGGTGAAACGCCGCGCGGCGGAGAAGGGGCCGGCGACGCCCGCCGAGTTGAAGGCGCGCACGCGCCAGAAGAGTTGCTGCGCGGGTAGACCTGTCACCGACGCGCGCGACACGCTCACGGTCTGGCTGCGCGTGAGCGGCGCTGTGAAGTTGTTCGAGTCGTCAATCTGTATCTCGTAACTCGTCGCGCCACTTGCGTCCGACCAGTCGAAGTTGATCGGCTGCGCGACCTTCGCGTCCGACCCGGGCGACAAAAGGCTCGGCGCGGCAGGTGTCGGAGGAGGCTGCGGGTTTACCGTCAGGCTGGCGGTCCTGGTCACGCCCCCGCCGGAGACGGAGATCGTGACGACGGTCTGCGCGCTGACGGCGGACGTGAAAATGTTGAAGCCGCCGGTCGTCGAGCCTGCGGGGATCATCATGCCGCCGGGCACGGAGGCGACCGCCGGGTTGCTGCTCGCGACCTGTAGGACTTCGTCGGTGGGCGAGGGCGACGCGACCGTGACGGTGGCGAAGGAGCCGCCGCCAGCGCCCGTAGTCGAGGTCGGACTCAGCGTCAGCGACGCGGGTGGCTGCTGCGGCGTCAGCGTGACCCGCGCCTGCGCGGCCGCACCGTTGTAGCTCGCCGTGACGGTCGCCGTGGTGTTCGCCGTCACATTACTCGTCGCGATGGGGAACGAGGCCGAGAAGCTGCCGGGCGCGACGGTCACGGACGCGGGCGGGCTCACCATTGGTGAATTGCTTGAGAGACTCACGACGGCCCCGCCCGCGGGGGCTTGTCCGTTGAGCATCACTATTCCCTGCGGCTGCGCGCCGCCGCTGATGGTGCCGGGCGAGATCGTGAAGGACTTTAACGAAGGCGGTTGCAAGATGAACTGTGCGGAGGCCGAAGCCGAGTTGAGCGTCGCCGTGACCGTCACGGGCGTCGGCGCGGTCACTTGCCCCGCCTGCACCTGGAACTGCGTCCAGGCGATGTTGCCGGGCATCGTGACGGTCGCCGGGACGGGAAATGCGCCGGGGTTCGAGCTGCTCAGGCTGATCGTGGCGCCGCCAGCGGGGACGGCCGCCGTCAGTTGCAACGCGACCCAGGTCGTCTCGCCGCTGTAGAGCGGATCATTGGCGAGCGTCACAGATACTGGCGTTGGTGGTGCCGAGCTGACGGTGAATGTGCCGGTCGCGGACCAGGCTGTCAAGGCGGCAGTGGTGGGCGAGGCGTCTCCCTGCGCCGAGCGCACGCGCCAGAACTTCTTCCCAGAAGTGAGCGACAGCACCTCGCGGGAGGGGCCGTTGAGCTGCGGGTCGTCCTCCTCGATGGAAGTGAACGCGGAGTCGCGCGCGATCTGGATTTCGTAACCGCTCGGCTGCGGGTTGGCGACATGCTCCCAAGTGAGCGTCACCGGCAGAGTCAGCGTCGGGTTGTTGACGGGAGCCACGATGGCCGGCGGCGGCGGCAGCGGGTTGCTGTAAAAGACAGAAAAGCTGATGACGTTCGACGGCGCGCTGAAAGTCCCGCTCGCGTCCACGGCGAAGACGCGCGCGAAGTAGTTGCCCTCCGGGTTGCCGATGGCGAACGACTGGATGGTGTCGGGGATGTTGTTGAACTCCCCGCGCGTGGTCACGGGGAAGCTCGGGTCGGTCGCAAACTGTAGGACGTAGGTCGCGGCTTCGGGGATCGCGCTCCAGGTGAAGGTCATCACCTCGTGCGGGTGGAAGGTCGAGTAGCCTTTAGTCGGCGCGAGGCTGGGCGTGCCGGGCGAGCCTTCGCCCGCGCCCATGACCGTGAAGCTGCGGGGTTGGGACCACGCACCTTGCGCGAAAGCGCCGTTGACAGCCTGGACGCGCCAGAAATAGGTGCCGTTGGCGAGGCCGCTGACCGTTCCTTGCGTCGCGCCTCCGGTGGAGTTTTGCAGGATCACAGACGTGAAGGCGGAAGACGCGCTGACCTGCCAGTTATAAGCGACAATCCCGTCGGGGTCGCTGACCGCCGTCCAGGAGATCGTGAAGGGCTCGGTGACGCCCGCGCCGTCAGCCGGGGAGACGGGCGACGGTGCCGGCGGGGCGGCCGCATCAGTTCTACCCCTGACACTGAGGCATAAGACGATGGCGAACAACAGTATGAGAGGCAGGCGGGCAGACATTCGTGGCTTCATAACATATCCTCCACGGTCAACAGGAAAAGCCATGTCGCGTTGCGGTCAGACGGCCTTCGTACCTAAGAGTCTTTTCGGCTGATATCGACTACCCTCTCGAAGGCGGGATGAAGCGACAGGATATTCCTCGCAACCCTAAAACGGCAGGACGCGAGCTACAACGTAATGTCGCCTCCGTTTTGCACGCGACGGTAAAACAGACTATCACTTTTACAGTGCTATAACCCGGCCGGGAAATACATCACCCGCCGCCGGCTTTTACGCGATATCTCGGAGTCGGCCGGTTAAGAGTATGTCAATCAGTCCCGGCGGCAGCCACTGACGGCGCGGACATCAGGCGCGCGCCACGCCGGGGCGAGCGCGGGCCAAAACGGGTAGTTATTTTAAAAATATTGTTGCCCTGGTCTTATTCCCTAGCTCATAATCTGTGGAGTGCTGGAGTTAAAGTAACTGCCCTGTAGATCACAATTCTCTTTATAACCTGTGAGACTGGCCGGAGAGTCGGGCATGAAAGCATATCTTCCTTCCGGTTGCCACCACGCCGGCATCCTCAGGCGGCGCTCGGTCGCCGGGTTCGAACTCACCGAGATAGCTTATTGCCCTGATTTAACGCTGCCTGCGCACAGCCACGCGCGGGCTGGCTTCTGCCTGGTGCTGAGTGGCACCTACACTGAAGATTATGGGATGACGGCCCTGCCGTGCAGACCGCGGACTGTCACCTTCAGCCCCGCGCAAGAAAAGCACTCGAACCATTTCGGTCGAGCTGGTTCACGCTGCTTCGTCATAGACGTTGATGGGCAGGAATTTGAGCGGCTTCGGGAACATTCAATTAGAATTAACAGCCCCGCCCACTTCTGTGGAGGAGCTATGGCATGGCTGGCAACCAGGCTATATAGTGAGTTTAAGGCCCAGGATGAAGCCTCTGGCCTGATCATCGAGGGGCTGGCGCTTGAAATGATTGGAGAGGCCGGGCGCCACGCGGCCCAGAAGCATGGGGGTAAAGTACCGCCCTGGCTGAAGCAGGCCAGAGAGCTGTTACACTCAAATTTTTCCGAAAGTATGAGCCTCGCGGGTATCGCCGAATCGGTGGGCGTGCATCCAGTCTACCTGGCGGGTGAGTTCCGCCGGCGCTTCGGCCTGACGGTGGGCGAATACGTCCGCAGGCTTCAGATAGAATACGCCTGCCTGAAATTATCCGGCGCGGCAGCGCACCTGCCATTAGTGTACTCTAGAGCGCTCCTTTCACCCGGGTCTGCGAAGGGAAGAGGGTTGCCCCCTGTTTCACCAAACACGAAAACTTTAATGGAAGTCCAAAAATATTTCCCTACATAATATTTTGGTATTGCAAACTCCCCTCCATCAGTAGTCGTACCCCTAAGCGTAGTCCACCAATCCAGATCAACCTCGGTTCCGAATTTAGATTCAAGCCTTATGTTATCAACTCTTGAACTGTTGAATGGCTCCATTAAATGGTCGCCGGGAGGGTATGAGTTATTTGAATGGGCTGCCGCAGACATAGTACCGTCTCTCCTCTCTCGCGCGAGAAGTTCTCTCAATGCGTTACATTGCTCTTTGGTGAAGTGATTTAAAGGCTTCTCTTCCGCAGACTGCGTTGGTACTTTAATAAACCTCCAGTCACGCACCCCATTATCCAGACCATGAAAGAAGTAATCATGATAATACGGTGCTCTGGGTGCGTCAGGTGCATTATTGATTCTAATTGTACAACCAGGTTCATTTAGTGGACAGTTAATAGGCAATTCTTCTTTGGGACTTTTTCCTCATCATGCTCCTCTCCCTCATTTACCCTTGACCTTCTAGGGAAGACGTGCCACTATACTCCCCCAGAAGCGAAGAGGAGGAGCCATCGGTGGCGAAACAGAAGCCCGACCTACCGCAGGGCACGCTCGACCTGCTCGTGTTGAAGGCGCTCTCTTTAGGCCCGATGCACGGCTACGGGGTGGGGCAGCGCATCCAGCAGATGGCCGAAAACATGCTCCAGATCGAGGAGGGGACGCTCTACCCGGCGCTCTACCGCATCGAGCAGAAGGGGTGGATCGAGTCGGAGTGGGGAATGTCGGAGAACAACCGGCAGGCGCGGTTCTACAAGCTAACTCGTGCAGGGCGGAAGCAACTCTCCGTCGAAGAGTCGCAGTGGGAGCACCTCACGGCGGCCGTCGCCAAAGTACTACAGGCGACCTGAAGAGGAGGCTAAACGATGGCGTGGTGGAAACTCTTTCCGGCGAGGCTGCGGGCTCTGTGGGATAGCGAGACGGTTCATGGCGAGATTGAGGAGGAGATGCGCTTCCACCTCGATATGCGCACGGAGGAGAACATCCGCCGCGGGATGTCGCCCGAGGAGGCCCGGCGGGAAGCCGAAAGGCGGTTCGGGCGGCTCGCGCGGATCAAGGAGATGGGCTACGAGGTGAGAGGCGGCGGTATGTTGGAAACAGTATGGCAGGACCTGCGCTACGGCTTGCGCATGTTGTTGAAGAACCCCGGCTTCACGCTGGTCGCCGTCGTCGCCCTCGCGCTCGGCATCGGCGCCAACAGCGCCATCTTCAGCGTGGTCAATTCGCTGCTGCTCCGCCCGCTGCCGTTCGAGCAGCCCGACAGGCTAGTGCAAGTGTGGGAGGCAATCCCGCAGCGCGGGCGGTCGGAGGTGCCCGCCTCGTTCCCCAACTTTGCTGACTGGCGCGATCAGAATCACGTCTTCGAGCAGACGGCCGCCTACTCGGCCTGGTCGTTCAACCTGACGGGCTCGGCCGAGCCCGAGCGGATTCGCAGCGCCATCGTCTCGCCCGCCTTCTTTTCCACGCTTGGCATCAAGCCTATCTTGGGCCGCACGCTTCTGCCCGGCGAGGACCAGCCAGGCAAAGACCTCTCGGTCGTCATCAGCCGAAGACTCTGGCAGCGCCGCTTCAACTCCGACCCGAACGTCGTCGGCAAGGCGATTGACCTCAACGGCAAGAGCTTCACGGTGGTGGGCGTCATCGCCGAGGCCGCCGCCGTGCCCGGACTATCGGACGACACGGAGTTGTGGGCGCCGGTCTCTCACGGCTTCGCGCTCACGGAACGGCGCGCCCACTTCCTCAACGTGATCGCACGCCTTAAGCCGGGCGTCCGACTCGACCAGGCGCAGGCGGAGATGAACCAAATAGCCGCCGCGCTGTCGCGCCAGTACCCAGAGGCAAACGCCGACCGCGGCCTGCGGCTCGTCCCGTTGCAGGAACAGGTCGTGGGCGACGTGCGGCCGGCGCTGCTGGTGTTGCTGGGTGCGGTCGTCTTCGTGCTGCTCATCGCCTCGACCAACGTGGCGAACATGCTGCTGGCGCGCGCGGTCGGCCGGCAGCGCGAGATCGCCATCCGCACGGCCCTGGGCGCGGGGCGCTGGCGGCTGGTGCGGCAACTTCTCACGGAAAGTCTGCTGCTCGCGCTCGCCGGCGGCGCGCTCGGTTTGCTGCTGGCGCTGTGGGGCGTCGACCTGCTCATCGCGTACGGCCCCTCGGACTTGCCGCGCCTAAAAGAGGTGGCGGTGGACGGGCGGGTGCTCGCCTTCACGTTCGCGGTTTCGCTGCTCGTCGGCCTCGTCTTCGGCCTTGTACCGGCGCTCCAGGCGTCGCGGCCCGAGTTGAACGAGACGCTGAAAGAGGGCGGGCGGAGCGCGGCCGGCGGCGTGGGCCGACGGCGCGTGCGCAGCCTGCTGGTCGTCACAGAGGTCACGCTCTCGCTAGTGCTGCTCATCGGCGCGGGCCTTCTGCTCAAGAGCTTCTTCCGGCTGCAGGCGGTCAACCCTGGGTTCAACCCGCAGGGCGTGCTGACGATGCAGATCAACCTGAGCGGGCCGAATTATCAGAAGGGCGCACAGGCGATCTCCTTCCACGACCAACTCCTCGACCGGGTCAGGGCGCTCCCCGGCGTCGAGGCGGCCGCCACGACTTCATTCGTGCCCATCGCGCCTGACGCAGAGTTCGCGTACCTGGCCTTCGCCATCGAAGGGCAGACGCCCGACCCGGCGAACCCGCCCGTCGCCTTCTACAACGGCGTCAGCCCCGACTACTTCAGGACGATGCAGATCCCCGTGTTGCGGGGCCGCGCCTTCGACGAGCACGACGTGAGGGGGTCTCAGGGCGTCGCCATCGTCAACGAGACACTCGCACGCAGATACCTCCCCGGCGAAGACCCGATCGGCCGGCGCATGACTTTGAACAGTGATAACCCGAAGGAAGAGGACTGGGCCACGATCATCGCCGTCGTCAAAGATACGAAGCCGCGCGAGCTTGCGGGCGAGCCCGTGGCCGAGATGTACATGCCCTACGCGCAACAGCCCGAGCCCAGCATGGCCCTGATGATCAGAACGGCGGGTCGCCCCGATGCGGTCGCCGCTGCGGTGCGCCGCGAGGTGCTGGCGCTTGACCCCGGCCAGCCGGTCTATAGCGTCAGGACGCTGCCCGCCGTAATGTCGGAGGCGGTCGCCACGCCGCGCTTCCGCACGTTCCTGCTCGGCGTGTTCGCCGCGCTCGCCCTGGTGCTGGCGGTGGTGGGCATCTACGGCGTGATGAGTTATGCGGTCACACAGCGCACCCACGAGTTCGGCATCCGCATGGCGCTCGGTGCCCGCTCCTCGGACGTTTTGAAGCTCGTCGTGGGCCACGGCATGGCGCTCGCGCTCTCCGGGGTGTTGATAGGTCTGGTCGCCAGCTTCGCCCTGACGCGCGTGCTGGCGGGCCTGCTCTACGGCGTGACGCCTACAGACCCCGTGACGTTCGCGTGTGTCTCGCTGCTGCTCGTGGCCGTCGCGCTC
>DASQYE010000773.1:0-4991 GCA_035639355.1 Pyrinomonadaceae bacterium | reverse complement strand
GGGAACGTTTTAATCAGAAACGAGATCGCCTGTCGAGCCTGCATAGTGCGCTCAGCAGCACTCGACTGAAGCGCTCGGACGTGCTTTATTCGTCGCTCGCCAGAACTCTCGGCTGTGATCTTGGCGATTCGATCACCCTGGCGCAGTTAGCCCAGCGTCCCAATGTCAGTCCAGACTTGGTTCAACAGCTTCTCCCGGCGGAAGTCCGCACGGCGACGAGCCTGTCCGAGCTGGAATCTGCGCTCGCCGATTCCCTCTACAGCGGTTATATAGAGGCTCAACGGGCCACTTTTGACCGCCTGTATCAGCATGACGGGCTGAATATCCCCGCAAACTTCGATTTTCATTCGGTCGGCGGCCTTTCTCACGAGATGATCGAGCGCCTTGAGCGTGCCCGCCCGCAGACCTTCGGCCAGGCACGCCGCATTCCGGGGCTGACCCCGGCCGCTGTCTCGACCCTCCTTGTGCAGCTGAATATGCAGGAGCGCGCCGCTTGAGAGACTTATCATAGTTTCACGTGTCCCCAAATAAAGGTGCAAAACGACGGAATTTGAAATCGGCTATCCGATGGGCTTGGTTGTCGGCGAGGGCTCTTTTACAGGAGATCGTAGGCAGTATCGCCTCAGTATCAATCTACATGAAAGCGACATTCAGCCACTGCTTACGGTAAAAAGATTGCTGTGGGAAGAATACTGGCCCCTACGAGCATGTTGGTCGTAGATTTTGGTCTGATCGCATAGGCGACCGTCAGCTACGCGCATATCTACGTTTCTTCTACGAACACCTGCCGCAGTCCAGAAAGTGTGAACAATTTCTGGCTTGGGCTGAAAAATGGGGCATAGATTTTTGGGGATACGTGAAACAATAGTATAACTTGCTTTCCCTTCCCTTTCAGCACGTGAAATCCCTCTCTCAAGCGGAAAAGTGTGGCGCGTGAATCCCTCTTGTGTTAATTTACGGCAGATTCGGCAACGGGATTGGTTAAGGCACGCGATAATGGCGAAAACCATTGCAGTGGCAAACCAAAAGGGGAGCGTCGGTAAGACCACGACGGCGGTGAATTTAGCTGCTGCCCTCGCCGTGTCCGAAGTACGCGTGCTGCTCGTGGACGCCGACCCGCAGGCCAATGCGACCTCCGGCGTGGGCATCCAAAGGGGAAGTTTCCGCCGCAGTCTTTATCATGCCCTCGTTCTTGACGAACAGCTTTCCAATATAATTCAGTCTTCAGAGCTTCCCCTTTTAAAAGTCCTGCCTGCGGATAAGAATTTGACCGGAGCGGAAGTCGAACTGGTAGACGCCGAAAGGCGCGAATACAGGCTGAAAGAGCTATTGCGCAGCCTGGAGTTTGAATACGACTTCATCATCATAGATTGCCCCCCATCACTCGGCCTTCTGACTCTAAATGCTTTAACTGCCGCGGATTCCCTCGTCGTGCCCATTCAGTGTGAGTATTATGCGCTGGAGGGCGTGACGGAATTGTTTGACACGCTGGCACGCATACGGCGCGTTTTGAACCCCAGCCTGACCATAGAGGGGTTGTTGCTTACCATGTACGACGAGCGTACCAACCTCTCGGCCGCTGTGGCATCCGATCTGAGAGATTTTTACGGACAACAGGTTTTCGAGACGGTGATCCCGCGCAACGTGCGCTTGGCAGAGGCCCCGAGTTACGGTAAACCTATTATTTTGTATGATATACGTTCACGCGGCGCGGAAAGCTACCTTCAATTAGCGAAGGAGGTTATGGCTCATGACAAGAAGAGTGTTAGGTCGGGGCTTGAGCGCACTGCTGTCGGATACAGCGCCGACAACTAGCGAAGAGCTGCTCGAAATAGATATAGACCTGATCGAGCCAAGTCCGGCGCAGCCGCGCACACACTTCGATGAGGAGCGTCTAGAGGAGCTCGCGCAATCAATTCGCTCGAATGGCATCGTCCAGCCGTTGCTTGTACGTCGTCGCGGCGCGCGTTATCAACTGGTTGCGGGCGAAAGGAGATGGCGAGCGGCCCAGCGCGCCGGACTGCAACGCGTCCCCGCAGTGGTTCGCGCTATCCCTGATGACAAATTGTTGGAATTGGCCCTGATCGAAAACATTCAACGCCAGGAACTTAATGCCATCGAAGAGGCGCACGCCTACAAAAGACTCATAGAGACGCTTGGGCTTACTCAGGAAACGGTGGCCCAGCGTGTCGGCAGAGACCGTTCTTTCGTCACTAACTATCTGCGTCTATTGCGTTTACCTGAAGACATTCAACGTCTCGTGGAGGAAGAAAAGCTTTCGATGGGTCATGCGCGAGCCCTGCTCGGAGTGGATGACGCGGATATTCAGCGTCGTGTTGCGCGAAATGTCATAGACCAGTCTCTATCTGTGCGCGAGACTGAACGGGCCATAAAGCGTATTATCGCCGGGGCCAGTCCAGCCACGGCGACGCTTCCGCCGCCCAAACGTGACGATGCGAATATTCGAGCCGCCGAGAATAAGCTTCGTCGTCGCCTGGGTACGCAGGTGCGTGTGCTTCCAAGTCAGACGGGGGCGGGGGGCAAGATTGAGATAGAATATTATAACGATAACGACCTGGATCGCCTCTATCAGATATTAAATGCCGGCCAGGAGCCAGCGCCGCCCATGTAGTCGCCTCTCTTCTGAAAGCTTCGCATAAATAGTATGATGGCCCCTCGGTGTTTTGCCTTCGAGGTGATGTCTATCAATCCCACGGATTGATTATGTATCTCATCATCCTTATGCCATGCTGCGGGCACATGGAATCTGTCGCCACCCCGTTGAGGGATGAAAGGGGGACGGAAGGCGCTTACCCCGCGCCCGAAACTATAGTTGAGAGGCGTTTGTAAAATCGACCTGGTGCGATGTCTCGAAGTTGGAAGTACGAAATAAAATGAAGAGAAGATTAACTGAAATGGTCTCCTGTGCCGGTTGAGTGGCGAAACTCGCGCCGCGCGATTTAGCCCAAGTTTTGGGCGCTCTACCCGCACAACCCGGTAATGATAACGTGCTCGTTGGGTACGATAAGGCGGATGACGCGGGTGTGTTTCGTCTGGGAGACGATGTTGCGTTAGTGCAAACCGTCGATTTCTTCACACCTGTCACGGACGACCCGGAACTCTATGGTCGTATTGCCGCCAACAATTCATTGAACGATATATACGCGATGGGGGGAAAGCCCATCACCGCTCTTTCAATAGTTTGTTATCCGCAGAAGGAGGATCTGGGTGTCTTAGGGCAAATCCTTCGCGGCGGACAAATGGCATTGAACGAGGCTGGGGTGATCGTGCTTGGCGGTCATTCTATTGACGATGCGGAAATAAAGTTCGGTTATGCCGTCACCGGGCTGATTAATCCAGCGCGGGTCGTGAGCAATGCCAACGCGCAGTCGGGCGACGTACTCATTTTATCGAAGCCGATCGGAACAGGCGCTATCAGCACGGGCATCAAGCGAGGTGTTGCCAGCGCCGAGGCCGTCGATGCGGCGATGAAGATGATGACTACGTCTGCCGCCGCGGCTGCCGAAGCGATGCAGGCCGTGCAGGCTCATGCCTGCACGGATGTCACGGGTTTTGGCCTGCTCGGGCACGCTTACGAGATGGCGCGGGCCAGCGATGTGTGCTTGATAATCGAGGCGGAGCGAGTTCCTTTGCTACCCGATGTGCTGAAGCTGATTGCACAGGGTATGCTTACGCGCGGCGATAAAAATAATAGAGAATATGTGGGAGACACGATTAAGATAGCAGACCATGTCACGCGTGAGATGCAAAGCGCGCTCTTTGACCCGCAAACAGCCGGAGGGCTTCTAATCAGCGTCGAACGCTCAAAGGCCCAGGCTTTGATCGCTAAAATCGATGGAGCTGTTATAATCGGCGAGATTCAATCAAGGGTTGACTACCTGATCCAGGTTATTTGATCTCAACGACGGCAAAAATATTTAGCGATATCCGCTTGAATAATGTGATAATAAGGGTGCTATCTGCGTATCAGATTATTAGATAAAGGGACTAAGAGTTTACGATCTTGATCTCCGTTCTCTCCTTGCGAGGGGGAGGAACGAGAGCGACTGTCGCCCGTTCGGTCTGACCGAACGGGCGACAGTCGCATAGAAGGGGCTCCGTTGTCGCTGAAGATTCGGGGACGATAATCAGGCTGTAGTTTATATTCAACAGTCATCCTCGCCGTGTCGGTATCCTGGGTCCCTCCTTGACGGTTTGTGAAACTGCGTGCTAGACTCGCAAGCTTTTGATAAGCGTACGTTTTCTCGAATATACAACCTAATAGGCGGAGCTTCGTTAAAGCCTTTCGAGCGCTATGATCTTCCTAGCCTTCGCAGAGAACTCTATCCAACTCGTACCCGACGGTACGATCTTTCTTCATATCGCGATCATTTTAGTGATGGTGGGTGTCCTCAACGCCACGCTTTTCAAGCCGATCAATCGGATTCTGGAAGAGCGCGAGCGTCGCACTCAGGGTCGTTCGGGCAGTGCGCGCGGCATTCTGCGAGACGTTGAAGAGAAGATGAGTCTCTACGAGCGCACTTTGCGCGAGGCTCGCGCGGAAGGGTATCGCCTGATGGAGCAGGAGCGCGCGACGGCGATGCGCGAACGCCAGATCAAATTGGAGACGGTTCGAGACGAGGTGGGCCGCTTCGTCGCGGAACAGAAGGATGCGATCAGCACCCAGGTGGAAAGCGCTCGGGGGACGCTCAAAGACGAATCGCTTCGGATGGCGGCAGAACTAGGGGCTCATATTCTTCATCGTCCGGTGAGCCCTTCGGCTATATCTCGCCTCGGTACGGGCGCATAAATCTTTTTATGTACTTTGCCTTGATGACATCGATGATCTTGCTAGTGTTGGCCGAAGGCGAGGCCGCGCCCTGGTGGAATAGACCGGGCCTGGAGGTCTGGAAATTCGTCAACCTCTTTCTGTTTATCGGGGCGCTCCTCTATTTCATTCGTCGTCCGGTCAGCGATGCCCTGCGCGCACG
>DASQYE010000772.1:0-9867 GCA_035639355.1 Pyrinomonadaceae bacterium | reverse complement strand
AACGAGCGTCGGGGCGTCGCGCGCTAATTCAACCGCGCGCTGGTAAAAGGGGTCGGCCTCGCTCGCGCGGTTCATCTTTCTCAGCAGATGGCCCAGGTGTACGTGCGCGATTGATGATTGCGCGTCCAGCTCTACGGCGCGACGGTAAGCGCCTTCGGTGTCGCCCGTCAACACGCCGCGCGCTTCCAGCGCAGCGCCCAGCCGATCATACGCAATCGCATTCGACGGTTGAAGCTGTATGGCGCGGCGCGCGGCCTGCTCTGCATCGGCCAGCCGCTTCGCACTATTGCCGCCCGTGCGCGGCTGAACGAGCACGAAGCTGAGCGCGATCTGCGCATCGGCCGAGAGTAAATTCCATTCCACCGCCTGGCGGTAAGATTTCTCGGCCTCTTCCCAACGCTGCTGGTCGGTATAAATATTGCCAAGCGCGTAGGCGGCGCGCCATTCGCGCGTCTTTATCTGCAACGCGGAGCGATAAAGCCGCTCGGCCTCCGAGTAACGCCGCGCGTCTCGCGCTTCGTTGCCCTCGTCGAGCGCATCCTCTACGCGCTCCTCAAGCGCCGCCGCCGAAGCAGCCGAGGTAGCCGCCGGCCTCCCGCCTCCGCCACCGCCTCCGCCGCCACCGGGTCGCCGCGCCCCCGCCGCCGCAGGCGGCTTGCCGGTCGGCGGCTTGATCCCGCTCGCTCGCCTTTTGCTGGTCGTTTCCGGGTTCTTCGGTCTGAATATGCCGGCCGCTCCGCCCAGGTCGCCGCCTACATCCTGCGCGCGCGCAACACTCGTGAGGGTCGCGCCCATCAAGAGCGCGACGGTTAAAGAGCAGGAGCGCCAAAAAATGTGGGGTGTCATTGCTTTACCTCTCGTCAAACCGCGTTACTTCTTATGCCAGCCATTGATGCCGCCGTCGCTGCTGCCGCTACGCGCCGCCCGCTCGTCCCAGGGGAGCGCGTCCGAAGGCGGCTTGCGTGTGGCTTGCGTATTTGTACAAAGCTCTTGAGGCCGAGGCGGAGTGCCGGCAGAGCATAGACGGGACGCGTTCGCGCGACAACGGGAAAATATGTGTGCCGCAAGGATGAACCGAGGCCCGTCCGGCCCCTAGGTTGCGCGCGCCCCTTTTCACCTCCATCGCTTCCCTTACGAGCCGGCACGCACGAGGCGGAAGCCAAGGGTCGGGTGCTTGGTTGACGCCGGAACCCAGTCGCGGAACGTCGCCGTGATCGCACGCTCGCCCGATGGCTCGCTGGCGTAAGAGCCTCCGCGCATCACATAGGAGTCCTTGTCCTGATCCGGCACCGACAACCTGCCGTTGCCTGGGTAGATCGAAGCCTTCGACGATGTCCATTCCCAGATATTGCCGATCAGGTCCAGCACTCCCCAGCGATTCTTGCCGTTGGGCATGGTTCCGACCGCCTGCGGCGAAACGGCCTTGACGATGGCGCTGTCGTTGGCCCAGGAGTTACCCCACGGATACAAGCTCGCCTGATCGCCGTTCCTGGCAGCGTACTCCCATTCCTCCTCGGTCGGCAGCCGGTAGGTCACGCCGTCACGCTTGGAGCGCCAGGCGGCAAACGCCTTCGCATCGTCCAGGGAAACGTTATTGACGGGCCATTGTTCCTGGCCGGCGAGGACTTTGCCCTCGGGCCAATGCTGCGGCGGAGTGCGCTTGGTTTCGTTGACGAACTCCGCGTACTCGGCGTTGGTGACTTCCGTCTTGTCCATTGAGAAATCGCTGACGGTGACGGAGTGTGCGGGCGATTCCTGAGCGGGGCCGCCCTCGCGTCCCATCTGGAAAGTGCCGCCCGGAATGGCGATCATCTCCGCCCGCTGGCTCTTCTGATCGGAGTTGTTCGTCCCGCCGCCCGTCTTCGAGGGGTCTGTCTTCGGCAGCATCTGATCCGTGGCGGCCGGCTTGGAGCCGAACATGAAATAAGCGCCCAGGCCGCCGCCCATGACGACCAGCGCGAGCACCGCCGCGATCAGCATTATAGGCATCGAAGATTTCTTAGGCTCCGGCGTGGCGTAGGGCGGTGCGACCGATTTATGCAGGCCCGGCTGGCTCTGCTGCTGCTGCCAGGAGGTCGCAACCGTGGCATCCGCCAGACTGTCTTCGCCCATCTGCTGCGTGACGACGCCGCGCCGCTGCTGCTGCGTCGCGTCCATATCGGGCGCAATGCTGGTGGCGGCCATGCGCGCCATCTGCTCTTCGCGCTCCTTCAGCTCGCGCGATAGACGCTCGCGCTCGGCGGCCGAGGCGCGTTCTCTCTCCTCGCGCTCAAGCCTCTCCTTCTCTAAACGCCGGCGCTCTTCTTCGAGACGACGCTGGGCTTCGGCCTCGGCGCGCTTGCGCTCCTCTTCAATGCGACGCTGAGCTTCCGCTTCGGCCCGTTTGCGCTCCTCTTCGGCGCGCTTGCGCTCCGCGGCTTCCGCCTCGGCCTGCTTGCGAGCGGCCTCGGCTTCGGCACGTAGACGGGCTGCTTCCTCAACGCGCAGGCGTTCCTCTTCGGCGCGCTTGAGTTCTCTCTCTTCGTCGGCTTTCTTGCGCGTCGCCTGCTCGGCGCGCAGGCGCGCGGCCTCCTCTTCGGCTGCCTTACGCGCGACGGATTCCTCCTCGGCACGTCTTCGCGCCGCCTCGGCCTCGGCGCGCAGCAACTTCTCTTCCTCGGCGCGCTTTTGTAATGCCGCCTCTTCGGCCTTGCGGCGCGCGGCCTCCTCTTCGGCGCGCTGGCGCTTCTCCTCTTCGGCGCGTTGGAGCGCTTCGGCTTCCGCCCGTTTTCGCTCTTCTTCCAGGCGCTTGCGCTCCGCGGCTTCCGCCTCGGCCTGCTTGCGAGCCGCCTCGGCTTCGGCGCGCAGGCGCTCTGCCTCTTCAGCACGCAGGCGTTCGGCCTCTGCGGCGCGCAGGCGCTCCTCTTCCTCAGCCTTCCTGCGCTCTTCGGCTTCGAGGCGAAGCCGTTCTTCTTCTGCGACGCGGCGCTGCTCTTCTTCGCGCGCGATCTCTTCGCGCGCGATGCGGTCGCGCTCTTCCATCTCGCGCCGTTCCTGCTCGCGGCGCTCCTGTTCACGACGCGCTGCCTCTTCCTGTCGCGCTCTCTCTTCGAGGGCAGCGGCCTGCGCCCTCAATCGCTGCGCCTCTATGGAGTGGGCAGAGGTTGGCATCTGGTCGGGCGCGCCCGTGATCGTGCCCGCGAGTTGATCGCCGGACATCTGCGGCAGGCTCGTCTGCATGAGGCTTTGCAGCTCGGCCTCGACGCGACACTCGCCGCCGTTACATTCTATCTGTCTCTCCCACTCGGCGTAGCCGTCGTGCACGACGCGCACGCGATGCACGCCGCTCTGTATCTCCTGGACGATCATCTCGCCGGAGCCGTCGCTCTTGCCCACCGAGACGTTATTGATGTAAACGCGCGAGTAAGCGGGAGCGGTGCGAATGCGCAGGGTCGTCTCCTGCTGGTGTTGCGGAGGTCTGGAGATGCCTGCGCGCGAGGGCGTGATGATGGTCTCGGACTGCACGCCGACCGTCCCGACGAAGGTGCGGTCGAGCGAGGCTGAGGTCTGGGCCACGGCGTCGCGCAGCTCCGCTATGAAAGCCTCTACGGTCTGCGGGCGATTGTCGGCATCCTTTTCGAGCGCGTGGCGCACGACGGCCTCGACCTGCGGCGCGACGCTCACGCCCATAGAAGAGAGCGTCGGCGGCGCGCTCGTCAGGTGCTTCTTCATGATCGAGGGGATGCCCGTGCCCTTGAAAGGCACGTCGCCGCCGAGCATCTGGTAAAGAATCACGCCCAAGCTATAGATGTCGGCGCGCACGTCCGGCTCTTCGTCCGACCACTGCTCGGGAGCCATGTAGAAGGGCGAGCCCATCAGCCCGCTCGTCTTCGCCTGGACGAATGAGCCCAGAAGCTCGCCCGACTTGATCTTGGCGAGACCGAAATCCAGTACCTTGACGCCCTCGCTCACAGGCATGTCGTCCTGAAGCATGATGTTCAGCGGCTTCAAGTCGCGGTGCACTATGTTCTGTCGGTGCGCGGCCGCTACCCCTGAGCCGACCGCAGCCATGATCTCCAAAGCGCGGGCCGGAGAGAGCGGCCCCTCGGCGGCCAGGATGTCGTGCAAGGATTTGCCCTTGACGAACTCCATGACGAGGAAGGGCATAGTGCCGCGTGCGACGCCGAAGTCCGTGACGGCGATGATGTTCTGGTGGCGAATGGCTGCGGCCGCCAGCGCCTCCTGTCGAAAGCGCGTGACCAGCATCGGATCGTTTCCGACCAGGTCGGGCAGGATTACTTTGATGGCGTGGGCGGTTTTGAGAAAGATGTGGCGCGCCTGAAAGACCACGCCCATGCCGCCGTGACCGAGCCGCCTCTCCAATTGATAGCGCCCGTCGAGCATCGGCTCGCCCGCAATCGAGTGCACGGTCGCATCACCGTCGTTCGGGCAGTGATTGACGTGGTCAGGAAAACAGCGGCGACAAGCTGGACATTCTTTCATTGGTCGGCTCGATCTAAAGGCGGCCCGACAAACTTTTCGCAGGCGATTAGCGACCGGGGGGCAGCCTCACTACTTGTTTGGTGGTAAGAGAGCCTCCGCAGTAGTAGCAGCTGAAGCACTGCTCGTGCGGAGCTATCTTCCGGCGCGGCTTTGTCTCGGACGCAGCACGGGAGTTGAAGTGCTGCCTAGCGGCACATAAATTTGTGAAACGACCGCGCCCATTGATTTTAACGACAACCCGCCCGTCAGGCAAGTGATTAAAGATTTATTGTGGACCAAACCCCGGCGCTTCATACATCGACCGCCGAAGTCGTCGCTTCGTTCCTCCTCTCAGAGCTTCGCCGTGCTTCATCCGGGATGACGACGCGGGCGCGCCCGCTTTGCCATCAAAATTTGTTAGGCCCGCTCCAGGACTGGCGCGCGGTCGCCCGTTCATACGCGGCTCGACCTTTACAGCGAAAAAGAGTCACGGCGCGCCGGCCTTCCGGCGGCGAGCGGGCCCGCGCACCGAGCGGGCTCGCGCACGCCGCTTATTGACAACAGGTATTGATAAGACTAGATTGCGGGCATGAATGCGTTGGAGAGTCATCGCGGGCGCGAGTTCAGGGGCGTCGAAGAGTTGACGCGTGCCGCCGCGACGCTCATAGAGCGTTACAGCCCGGAACCACTGCGCGGCAATGTGCGGCTCGGCATCACGGAGCGCACCGTGCGTCACTACCTGAGCGAAGACCTGCTGGGCGAGCCCACAGGCCAGGCCGGAACTTCACTGATCTTCAACTACGGAAACCTGCTGCGGCTGCTGGCGGTCAAAAAGCTGCTCGCGGAGCACTGGTCTGTCATCAAGATCAAAGAGTTCATGAAGGCCCTGGACATCACTGCGCTCGAACAGCTGGTCGGCGGCACGCTCGTGGCCGGAGCGAACGCCGCCGCCGCCACTACGAGCGCCGCACAGAAAAGGGCGGAGCCGGAGCGTATGCGACCGGCGGCGGCGAACGTGAGCGCGCGTGAGCGAGACGAAGCAGCAAACGCCGCCGCTGCTCAGACGCGCGATGCGCCCGCTTCGCCGCCTCCGCTCGCCTCGCTGGCCGTCGAATCGGCACGCCGCGCCGAACGCGCCTCTCTGGAATGGATAGAGCTTGCACCAGGACTTGAGATCAAAGTGCGCAGAAGCTTTCGTCCGCCACGCGACGAAGAGCAGCGCGTGCGCCTCGCCGCGCGATTCTGGTCCATCATCAACCGCAACACGACGAAGGGATGAGGGATGAGGGATGAAGAAAAAGCATTCAAGATAGGGAAGCATTCCTTTCATCCCTCCGCCCTCATCCCTCATCCCTAATTTCAGAGTCGAAGGGGTTGGCCGTCGGCGTCGCGCAGGGTGAGGCCCAGAGAGCCGGCGATGGTCGGGCCGATGTCTATGATACGCACCCCTCCCAGGTCGCCGCGTCGAGCTATGCCTGCGCCCGATGCTAGGAAGGTGGTGGAGTAGCGCGACGGAAGGTAGCCATGCTGGCCGCGCTGCACGCTCCGCGTCACAGCCTCGCCCGTATAGTTTGAGCCGAAGGCGTAACCGTCCACGGCTTCGAGTGCAAAAGCCGCCCGCGGATGAGCGCCCATCGCGCGCAGCTCTTCCGCTTCGATGAGGGTAAACGGCACACCGCCAGGCTCAAACACGCCCTCCACGCCGTCGCTCCTTAAATCACAGAATGCGCGGCGTGCTTTCTCTAAAGCCTCGCGGTCTTGCGCGTCGCGCAGGATAATCGCGCACGATCCGCCCGTGACAGAAGGGAGCGCGCGCCAGTTTGTGACGCACATGCGCGGTCGTCCCCCGCCGGGCGCGTCCATTTCTTCGCTCATACTCAAGAGCCCCGCGCGGCGTAGCAGCACGCCGGGATGAATCAACCTTGAGATCGGCATGAAGCCGTGGTCGCTGACGATGAAGACGGCCGTCTCGGAGAGCGTTCCGGCGCGAAGGCTCGCGGCCAACAGTCGCGCGACGTAAGCGTCCAGCTTTTCAAGCAGAGCGAATGCTTCCGGCGTGAAAGGCCCGTAGTCGTGCTGGAAATGGTCCAGGTCGAACAGATGCACGAGCATTAATTGCGGGCGCTTCTCCGCGATCATGTATTCGGCAAAGCGCGTCCGCATATCGTCACGCTCGTCCGCGTTGGCCTGTGCGTAAAGATGCGGGTCGCGCGCCGCCGCCGCCTGGATGATTCCGCACGGCCGCGCGTGCTCGATCATCAGCGCAAGCGACTCTCTGGGCGTCCCGTCCAGCTTCTTGATCTCCGGCACGTTGTAATCGCCCGCGCCGCCCGCCACCGGCCACGACACTATACCCGTCGAGAGCCCTCGCCGCTGGGCCGCATCCCACAACGTCTCAGCACGAATGTCGCGCGCGAACCAGTGCCACTCGCCACACTCGGGCGCACCCAATGGAATGAACAACTCGTTGCCGACGATGCCGTGACGCGCCGGGAGCGCGCCCGTCACGATCGAAGTATGGACGGGGTACGTCACGGAAGGGTAGACGGAGACGACATCGAGCGAGCTTGCGCCCGCCGCCATCAAGCGCCGCAGCGTAGGGATTTTAAGGCCGTACTCGTCGCGCCGCCGAAGATAGCGCGCGTCTAATCCGTCGAGCGAGATGACCAGAGCGCGCGTCGCCTGTTCCGTCATATTCTCTACTGGCTTCACCCGTATGAATCGGGGTTAATGCGGGGGGCCGAAAGCGCGGCGGGCTTTCGGCCCCTAGCGGTCTTTACTTGACGACGATGTTGACGAGACGCTGCGGCACGACGATCACTTTGACCACGTCGCGGCCCGCTGTGAAGCCTCGCACTCGCTCGTCGGCGAGGGCGGCGGCGCGAAGCGTCTCTTCCGCAGCGTCGGGCGTCGCCCTGATGCGCGAGCGCAGCTTGCCGTTGACCTGCACGGGAATCTCCAGCTCCTCCTTGCGCGCCAGCTCTTCGTTCGCCTTGGGCCAACGCGCCCGGCCCGCGCTCAAGAGACCTCCCCTGTGGCCCAATCCTTCCCACATCTCTTCGCTGACATGCGGGGCGAACGGGGCCAGCATAATGACCAGGGATTCCAGCGCCTCGCGCACGGCATAAACGTCCGGCTCAACGGCCTCGGCGGGCTGCGCATTGAAATCGCCCAGCTCGTTCAAAAGCTCCATCAGGGCGGCGATGCTCGTATTGAAGTGCAGCTCGTCGAAATCGTTTGTGATGCGCGCGATGGTTTGATGGGTCTTGCGACGCAGGGCACGCGCGCCCGCCGACAACTCTTCAACGCTCGGCTCAACGCTTCGGCCCGCCTCCGCCTCCGCGCCGGAGAGACGTTCGCTCCAACGCCAGACCATAGAGTAAACGCGCCGCAGGAAGCGCACAGCGCCCTCTATGCCCGCCTCCTGCCAGCGCAGCTCGTTCTCGGGCGGCGCGGCGAACAGTACGAACAGGCGCACCGCGTCCGCCCCGTAAGCGTCAAGCATCTCGTCCGGGTCAACGCCGTTGCCTAAGCTCTTAGACATGGCCTTCCACTCGCCCGTGCCCTCTACGATGTTGGTCACCATCCCCTGCGTCAGCAGTTTTTTGACCGGCTCGTTGAAAGTGACGAGACCTATGTCGCGCATCATCTTTGTCCAGAAGCGCGTGTAGAGCAGGTGCATGACGGCGTGCTCGATGCCGCCTATGTACTGGTCTACGGGCGCCCAGTACTCGGCCCTCTCGCGCGTGAAAGGATCGGCGTCGTTGTGCGGGTCGCAATAGCGGAAGAAGTACCAGGATGAATCGATGAAGGTGTCCATCGTATCCGTCTCGCGCCGCGCCGCGCCGCTGCAATTCGGGCACGTCGTATTGACGAACTCAGGAACGCTCGCCAGCGGCGATTGGCCCGTGCCGGTCAGCTCCGCGTGCTCCGGCAACAGAACCGGCAGATCCTTTTCCGGCACGGGAACTATGCCGCACGCCTGGCAGTAGATGACGGGGATCGGCGCGCCCCAGAAACGCTGGCGCGAGATGCCCCAGTCGCGCAAGCGGTACATGATCTTCTCTTCGCCGAAGCCTTGCTCCGCAGCGAAGCGTGTCATCTCGCGCATAGCGTCCTCGGAAAGCTTGCCGCTCCAATCGCCGCTGTTGACGAGCATGCCGTAATCGGTAGTGGCCGCCATCATCTCCGTCGATTGATCTACACCCAGGCGCGGGTCAAAACCGCTCGGCTCTTCCCTGTGCGTGATGGGCGCGATGACCTGGCGGATCGGCAGCTTGTACTTCTGCGCGAACTCGAAATCGCGCTCGTCGTGGGCCGGAACGCTCATCACAGCGCCCGTGCCGTAGTCCATCAAGACATAGTTTGCGACCCACACAGGGATAGCTTCGCCGCTGAAGGGATTGATGGCGACGAGGCCCGTGTTGACGCCCTCTTTCTCTTCCTCCTCCGCGCCGCCCGTCGTGCGGCCACTGCCGCCGCCGCGCTCCTGCCGCACGCGCTCGACAAAACGGGCGACATAATCCTTCAGGGCCGAGCCCTCCGGAATCTGCGCGAGCAGAGGATGCTCGGCGGCGAGCACGATGGCTGTCGCGCCGTAGATGGTATCGATGCGTGTGGTGAAGACGCGCACTTTCGCGTCACTCTCTTTAATTGCGAAATCCACATGCGCGCCCGTGCTCTGGCCTATCCAGTTGCGCTGCATGGTCAGGACGCGCTCGGGCCAGCCCGCTTCGATCTCGCGCATGTCCGAGAGCAGCTGCTCTACATACCGGGTCGTGCGTATGAACCATTGCTCCAGCTCCCTTTTCTCGACCGCCGTGCCGCAGCGCCAGCACACGCCGCCCGAAGATTGCTCGTTCGACAGAACGGTCTCCTCCTTCGGACACCAGTTGATGGGCGACAGCCGTTTGTAGGCCAGTCCCTTCTCCAACATCTTCAGGAAGAACCACTGATCCCACTTGTAATACTCGGGGCGATGCGCCGCGACCTCGCGCCGCCAGTCGTAGCTGACGCCCAGGCGCTTCATTTGCCCGCGCATGTGCGCGATGTTCTCTTCCGTCCAGTCGCGCGGGTTGATGCCGCGCTTGATGGCGGCTTGCTCGGCCGGCTGACCGAAGCTGTCCCAGCCGATGGGATGCAGTACGTTGAAGCCTGAAAGCCGCTTGTACCAGGAGAGAGCGTCGCCTATGGAATAGTTGCGGACGTGGCCCATGTGCAGGAACCCGGATGGATAGGGCAGCATCTCCAGGCAATAGAATGGGGTCAGATGGCTACGCTCTTCGGCCTCGAACGTGCCCGCCTCGTCCCAGTGCTTCTGCCATTTCTCTTCGATCTTTTCGGGGTAATATTTTTCGTCCATGATTCACATACCTCAGGCTCGTTTACCCGGACGGTAAACACTAA
>DASQYE010000771.1:0-2760 GCA_035639355.1 Pyrinomonadaceae bacterium | reverse complement strand
CAGGTTGCAATCATCGCACAAAAGATTGTAGATGCCAAACAGTCGGAAGAGCAGCGGGGTCGGTTTATAACCGCGCCGGATACGCGAGCTTTTACACTGTGGACAACGCTGTCCGATCATTTGGCCTCTCTTTTCCGTCGCCGCTTCTGGGGCGGGGGCTCGACCGGCTCCGCCGTCACCCTCTTGATATTGATGCGCGCGCGCAAGAGCTCTATTTCCCGTCCGATGCGCTCTGAGGTCTCGGCGCTTATTTCGTCCGAGATGGGCTCGCGTGAAAGATAAAAGAGGGCGTCACGGTAACGATTGATGGCGCGCACGTGATGGCCCTTGAAGGCGGCGCGCTCGGCCAGCTCTACCCAGTGGGCGACCTTGATCGAGCCTATGAACTCGCGTAAGGCTACGGCCGAGCTTTGCAACTGCGGCTCGCCCGGATAGACCTTGAGCGCCGAATCTATCACGGCCATGGCGCGCATCGCAGTCTCTATTTTATGGGAGACGAGCACCTGTCGCTGGGCCGTGTCGGTGAGCAGCCGCGACGCCTCGCGCGCCCACCTCAGGAGGTGATGTTTTTGCAGGGCGCGCACGCGCTCCTGTCCCGAACGCAGCGCCGCACGTTTTTCAGCCGTCAATCCGGCCGAGCGCAACGCCTCATCCGCATTCGACAGGTACTCTTTGCAGAGATGATATGTTTCAAGGTGGACTTCCGGCAGCGCGCCGTCCGCATCGGCCTCCGCCGATCTGCGCTGGAGCGCGCGCCAGGCCGAGGAGTATAAATCGGACGCCGATGTTGCTCCGCTGGTGCTGCCGACGCTGCCGCTGCTGCTGCTTCGCTTGCCCGCTTCCCTGCCTGAGTGCTCGCGCCTGTCCTGTTCCAGAATGTAGCGCGTCAGGGCGCGGCGCATGACCACCTCGCGCGCCGCGATGGCGACCATCATGACGACGCTGGCCGCCAGACCGGCCGGAACCCAAGCGGCATCCTCGCCGTGCAGCGTCCCCAGCAGCACGAAGAAGAGGGCTGCGGCTGTCAGGCCCGCCCCAGCCATGTAGCCGGCGGTCGAAGGCATACGGGCGCGAGCGGCGCGCTTGCGCCCCGCGCTTCCGGCGCTAGGGCGCTGGGGGTGCGACGTACGGCTCCAAACTTGGTCGGCTGAATTGCTGCGCAAGCGCTCTCCTTCAGCGCAAAAAGGAATAAGCCATCCTTCAAACACGAAACGCTATTGCTTCTGATTTGTTGACAGCGGCCCTAAGCCTGGCGACTCCCCTCTCGTAGGCCGGTTTCATCAGACGGCTGGGCGTTTATAGTCATTTTTTTTTGCGCATCTGTCAACATCCAAAGGTCTCGGACGGATGCTGAATCCTTAGCGCGGCGGGCCGGGGCGAGGGCGCGCCGCTACCACCGAGGGGCACAATCAACGTAAACTCTGTGCGCATTTTATGCAACCGGCGCGAGAGGGTGCTCGCCTTGTCGCGCTTCGGTAGAGGTAATTCTAGGGCGAAGGAGACCGGGGATGGTGGAGAGTGTGTTGAGGGGAAAGGTGGCGCTGGTGACGGGGGCGACCTCTGGAATAGGGCGCGCGACCGTTCTGCTGTTCGCGGAGGCGGGCGCGAGCGTTGCCGCCGTCGGGCGCAACGAAGGCGCTCTCGCCGAGCTGCGCGAAGAGGTCGGGGAGAGAGGCGGCGAGGTTCTTTTGATCCGCGCCGACGTGACGGTCGAACGGGAAGCGAGCCGCGCCGTCGCCCAGGCGGTCGAGAGATTCGCGCGTCTCGACGTACTGGTCAACGCGGCCGGTCACATCAGTAACGGCACGATTGAAAATACGACGCTCGATGCGTGGGATGCGATGTTGAATATAAACCTTCGCGCCGTTTTCAACCTGATGCAGCAGGCCGTGCCGCATCTGGCCGAAAGACGCGGCAACATAGTCAATGTTTCGAGCGTGACGGGCCTGCGCGCTTTCCCAGGCGTGCTCGCCTACTGTGTCTCTAAGGCCGGGCTCGACCAGTTGACGCGCTGCGCGGCGCTTGAGTTGGCCGCCAAAGGCATACGCGTCAATGCCGTCAATCCCGGCGTCGTCGTCACCGAGATACACAAGCGCGGCGGCATGAGCGAGACCGATTACGCGGCCTTTCTGGAACGCTCGAAACAGACGCACCCACTGGGACGCGTCGGTGAGGCGCGCGAGGTCGCGGAGCTTATACTCTACCTGGCCTCGGAGCGCGCGGCCTGGATTACGGGCGCGACCTATTCGATTGACGGGGGGCGCGCGCAGACGTGCGCCCGCTGAAAGCCTGGCGGAGAGAGGCGCGAGAGGGCCGGGTCGAGTAACCGGCGCGCCGGGAACAGCCCGCCCAGTTCTTCTACATCTCGCGCACGGCAAATAAAGCTAGAAGTTCAAGCGCGAATATAGCTATACTTGCGCCGGTTCTCACCTGATTGACGAGGGGACATTAGCCCGCTCGGTTTAAGGCGTCGCCCGGCTTCGATTGCCCGGACGATTCCGTCAGCATGTCAACCGCCGATGCTCCGACCAGGCGCTGGCAGACCAAGCGGGACGAGAACCTCCAGGCTTTGGCACTTGACCTGAAACATCTACGCACAAAGAGATAGAGACGGACGGCTGCGGCCTTCGCCGTAAAGCAAGAGGCTTACGCCGCGCGGTCGCGCCTCAAAAGCATTCGCAGCAGGTTTGGATCGGTAAAATCGAGCATGATGAATCAACCCGGTATGATAAATAGCCCCGGCGGTCACGCCCCGGCTGG
>DASQYE010000770.1:0-9453 GCA_035639355.1 Pyrinomonadaceae bacterium | reverse complement strand
GGGCAATGGGATAGGGACAGGGACGGGTGGCGGAGTAGGCAGTGGAGAAGGCGGAGGCGTGGGGCCGGGTCGTGGCGGCAATACCGGCGGCGGTGATCGCCATCCTGGCGGCGGCGGAGCAGGTGGCCCCGGTGGGGGCGTGGATTACGACAGAATATTCCCGCCACGCGAGGTAACGCAGAAGGCGCGAATCTTGTCACGGCCTGAGCCGCAGTACACGGAGGAAGCGCGGCGCAACCAGATCAGCGGGACAGTTGTACTGAAAGCCGTGTTCTCGTCCTCCGGACAGGTGACGAATATCCGAGCAATAAATGGCTTGCCTTACGGGTTAACGGAGCGAGCGATAGCAGCGGCACGACAGATCAGGTTCACGCCGGCGCAGAAGGACGGGCGGGCCGTGTCGCAGTACATACAGATAGAATATAACTTTAACCTCTACTGAGACCGAGCGCCCCGCGCGCCGGCTCAACGATTCAGCAGGGAAACGTGGCCTCTCCCTCCTCATTATGGAAGGAGAGTCCACGTTTCTCTTTGGCCGGGCGATAACGCGCGGCTCTTCAATCATGAACAAAATTTGTGCGCAAGCTCTTTGCCGCCTACCGTTCTATCAGCGGAGTGGTTCTCGCATAGAGGCTTTTTTTGAGGGCCGCGCGCCGTTCGTGTTGGCCGCGCAAGCCCTGTCCAGCTCCGTGGCAGCGCGCGGCACACTACGGGCCGCGTGAAGATTCAAGTCTGTATCTATAAGAGGAGACTGTTATGCATCGGAAGTTCTTCCTAGCTCTCGCGTTCCTTCTCTCGCTCTCAATGTTGAGCCTGTTCGTCCTCGCGAAAACCGGAACCGATGAGGCTGCTTCGCCCGCGCAAGGTCAGCTCACACAGGGCGCGCTTCAGGTCGTTGACAAGAGCGGCAAGGCCGTAGGCGTCGCGCCGCTCAAGCATACGGATGTCAAAGCAGAGATCAGCGGCTTTCTCTCTCGCGTGACGGTCACGCAGGAGTTCGAGAATCCGTTCAAGGATAAGATCGAAGCTGTTTACACGTTCCCTTTGCCGCAGGCGGCCGCCGTCGATGACATGACGATGCTGGTCGGCGAGCGCACAGTAAAAGGCAAGATCATGCGCCGCGAGCAGGCCCAGGCCGTGTACGAAGCCGCGCGCAACAACGGCCAGGTCGCCAGCCTGCTCGACCAGGAGCGCCCCAACATTTTCACCCAATCGGTCGCCAATATCATGCCCGGCGAAAAGGTCACTGTCGTCATCAGCTACGTCGAGACCTTGAAGTACGAAGACGGCTCCTACGAGTTTGTCTTTCCGATGGTCGTCGGCCCGCGATACGTACCGGGCGCACCGACGGGGCGGCAGGGAGGCGGGACAGCCCCCGATACAGACCGCGTGCCGGACGGCTCGCGCATTACGCCGCCCGTGACGCCCGAGGGCACGCGCGCCGGCCACGACATCTCGCTCGAAGTTGCTCTCGACGCGGGCGTGCCGGTTGACGATCTGCGCTCCAAGACACACGAGATCGATGTCGTCAAGACGAATGACCGAAGCGCGCGCGTGCGCCTGAAGAATATGTCCGAGATTCCGAACAAGGATTTCGTGCTGCGCTACGACGTGGCCGGGCGTAAAGTGGAGGACGCCGTTCTGACGCATCGCGCGGATCGTGGCGGCTTCTTCACGTTGATTCTTCAACCGCCCGACCGCGTGACGGCCGAAGACGTGACGCCCAAGGAGATCGTCTTCGTCATCGATACGTCGGGCTCTATGATGGGCTTTCCTATAGAGAAGGCCAAGGAGGCGATGAAACTGGCGCTCGACGGGCTCTACCCGCAGGACACTTTCAACCTGATTACCTTCTCGGGCGACACGCACATACTTTTCCCTCAGCCCGTCGCGGCGACTCCCGCGAACCTGCGTAAGGCGCAGGAGTTTCTAGCCTCGCGCGAGGGAAGCGGTGGAACCGAGATGATGAAGGCCATTCGAGCCGCGCTCGACCCGTCCGACAAGCAGGATCATGTGCGCATCGTCTGCTTTATGACGGACGGCTACGTCGGCAACGATATGGATATCATAGGCGAAGTGCAGAAGCACCCGAACGCCCGCGTCTTCTCGTTCGGCATAGGCAGCTCGGCCAACCGTTTTCTGCTGGATAAGATGGCCGAATACGGGCGCGGCGAGGTCGAGTACGTTGGCCTCAACGATGACGGCTCTGCCGCCGCACGTCGATTCCACGAGCGCGTGCGTAGCCCCTTGCTGACAGACATCTCGATAGACTGGGCCGGGCTTCCCGTCTCAGACGTTTATCCGAAACGCATTCCTGACCTGTTCAGCGCCAAGCCTGTTATCCTCTCCGGCCGCTACACTGGAAAGGGTCGCGCCAGCATACGCCTCAGGGGCAAGATGTCGGGCCGCGATACGGTGCGCGAGATTCAGGTCGAGCTGCCGGAAGCAGAGGGGCGGCACGACGTGCTGGCGACTCTCTGGGCGCGGACGCGTATCGATGACCTGATGGGCCAGGACCTGGAAGGCATTCAGGCCGGGCACGCGCGCGCCGACGTGCGCGAGACGATTACGCAGCTCGGTCTTGAGTATAGACTGATGACGCAGTTCACCTCCTTCGTCGCCGTTGAAGAGATGACCGTGACGGACGGCGGCCAGCCGCGTCGCGTAGACGTGCCGGTCGAGATGCCGGAGGGCGTCAGCCACGACGGCGTCTTCGGTACGGAGGAGGCGGTATCTGTGAACGCGCCTGCTCCTCTTCAAGCAGGAGTTATGGCCCCCAGCGGCAGCCTCACTCCCAGAGCGGGAGGCGGCTACGCCGGAGGCAGAGGCGCTGGACAACCTGTCCTGGCGCGCAGGAAAGCCGTCAACCAGAGGCCCGTCGCCAATAGTACCAAGGACGCGGAAAGTGAATCGCGTGACGAGGACAAATTGGCGCAGCTATCACCCGCAGAGCGACAACAGCGAGAGCTTCAAGCCAAGCTGCATCCGACGATCGCAGCGCTGGTCGAGCGTCTGAAGAATAAGGGCGCGCAGCCGGGCACGGACGAGGCAAGGTTCGTTCGCGATGGCAAGGCCGAGCTGCAGATCTGGCTCACAGACAAGTCGCCGGAAACAATCGCCGAGCTGAAGAAACTAGGCTTCGAGGTGGTGCTCGACCCGACGACCTCCAAGCTGCTGATCGGACGGCTCTCGATTGAAAAACTGGCGGCGCTCGCCAATCTCAAAGCTGTCCGCTACATCGCCCCGCAGCTATAAGAGCAAGGATGAAGGCTGCAAGGATGAAGGATGAAAGCGTGGCTGCGCTGGTTGAATCATTCAGCTAACGCGGCCATTCTTTCATCCTTGCGGCCTTCATCCCTTATCCTCGCCTTTCCTCAATCCTCTATTTCGATGTAACCCTTGTAAGAGACCAGCAGGCCGATTGCCGGAAGCGTCACCTTGACGGAGATATGCGTTGACTTTTCGTCGGGCATGGGCGATTCGCGCGCGGCTATGTGCGGCGCGAGCCAGCGCGGAAGCGGCAGGCGCAGCGGCCCCAGGCGCAAGTAAGCCGCTACCTGCCTGTAGTAAAGCGCGCCGCCAGCGATTTCCAGGTTGTAATTGACCTCCGTAGGGCCAATGCGCTCGACCAGCGTCGCGCCGTCGCCGGCTGCGCTCTGCTCGGTGACGAAAGGCGTCGCGCCGAACGTTCTGGCCCACCGCTCGCCTTGCACATGCGGAGTGACGACCAGCTTGACCGGGACATCAGCGCCCGCCGCAGGCAAGCGCAGTAGACGCGCAAGCCAGCGCGCCGCGCCGCGTTCTCCATGCCGAACAGTGAATCTACCAGAGCCGTGCAGGGTACTTGCTCGCGTGTGTAGTCGCCGCACGGGCTCAGCCAGGTTGGCCCACTGCGGGCCGACCAGTCCTGCGTAAAGCGTTTTCGGCTGCTTTGTCTGAATCGTAGTCCTCCGACCCTTAAGAGCGGGCTCGCCCATCTCCGCCCTCAATCATGATCCGTCAATGTTAAAGAGAGTTGCAAGCCGCGCGCGGCGGGGCCGTTCTAGTATCGAAAGGCACGGATGCGCGTCCTTTTTTGCTCCTCGCTTTTATGTCAATCTCTTCTGGAGGTAATTCTTCGATGTCACGTCTGATCCATCTAAGCTTCGTCCTTTTGCTCTATTGCATGCTCGTCGCAATCGCAACGGCGCAAACTACCACGCTGACCACCACGGCCAGGGATCGCCGCTCCGTCAATATTACGATTTATAACTCGAACGTGGGCCTGGTGCGCGAGACGCGTATGCTACAGCTGCCGGACGGGCGCGCGAGCCTGCGCTTCGCCGATGTCGCCGCGCAGATTCGTCCCGAGACCGTTCATCTGGCATCGCTGACCTCTGCCGATTCGCTGAGCATATTAGAGCAGAATTACCAGTATGACCTTCTGAATCCGTCCAAGCTGCTGGACAAGTACGTGGGGCGCGAAGTGACGCTCGTCCTTCGTCGCTATGAGAACAGCACGGAGGTGCTGACGCCGGTGCAAGCCGTCCTGCTCTCGAACAACAGCGGGCAGGTATGGCGCATCGGCGGCCAGATCGTCATCAATCCTTCCAACATCGCAGAGATGCGCTTTCCAGACCTGCCGCAAAACCTCGTCGCCACGCCGACGCTGGTCTGGGATGTGGAGAATCGCGCCGTCGCCCAGCAAACCGTAGAGGCCAGTTACCTGACGGCGGGGATGAACTGGCGCGCCGATTACGTGCTGGTCGTTAACGCCGCCGATACGCTGGGCGACGTGCAGGGGTGGGTGACGCTCACAAACACGAGCGGCGTCGGGTTCGACGATGCGCGTCTTCAACTGGTCGCGGGCAACCTCAACCGCGTCGCCGAAGATACCGCGATGGACGGGTTGAGGCAGAGAAGAGAAGTCGAAATGGCGGCGTCCAAATCCGTGCCGCAGTTTCAAGAGCAGGCGTTCTTTGAATACCATCTCTACACTTTGCAGCGCCCGGCCTCGATCCGCGAACAGGAAACCAAGCAAGTATCGCTGCTCGAATCCGCAGGGTTCAGCGTCGCCAAAGAATTCGTCATCAACGGCCTGCCGGACTATTACCGCAGCTACCTGAATCCGGGCCAGCCCATTCCGCAGACCGTGGGCGTCTTCGTGCAGTTTCGCAACAGCGTCGCCAACAGGCTCGGAATGCCGCTGCCCGCCGGAACCATCCGCCTTTACAAAAAGGACGATCATGGCGGTCAACAGTTCATAGGCGAAGACCGCATAGATCATACCCCCAAGGATGAAGACGTGCGCGTCAAGGTTGGCGACGCTTTCGACATCGTCGCGGAGAGAAAGCAGACCGATTACAAGGTGATTTCCAGCAGCGTCTATGAATACGCTTACGAGATCACGATTCGCAACCACAAGGACGCGCCCATCAGCGTGATCGTCAACGAGCCCATAGGCGGCGATTGGCGAATGATCTCGTCCAACTTCAAAGCCGAGAAGACCGAGGCTTTCGCCGCGCGCTTTCGCGTGCAGGTCGCCAAAGACGGCGAAGCGCGGCTCGTCTATCGCGTCCGCGTCAAGTACTAAGAGTGTGTTGAAAGGTATCGGGAAGCCCCGCCAGGGGCGTAAGACTTTAGCCCACGGCGCAAGCCGTGCGGACACATGACAATAGAAATACGGCAAGCCCCGCGAGAGGCGAAAGATAATCAGGTTGGATGTCTTTCGCCTCTCGCCCGCACGCCTTTCGCCATAGGAAAATGGCTGCGCGACGACGAGAGGCTATTGACAGCGTGAGAGCCATCTGATACACACGCGCACCAGACGCCGAGGCTTGTAGCATAATTTGATGGCGGCGCAATTGCCGAAGACTTTATTTCGTCCGAATACCAAATCTTGTCCGAATGCCAAGGAGCATGAACACATGAAAAAAGTTTGTATCCTGCTGCTCGCCCAGCTTGCGCTGGCCGCGACGTGCCTGGGCCAGTCAGCGCCGACCAATCAACCGGATTCCCCCAGAATCAAGCCGCCGACGGCATCTCCGACGCCAGCGCCAGCGCCCGCCAGCGCCAACAACAGCGCGACCAATAGCCTGCAAGACACATTCATCGCCAGGGAGAAAGAGGTCTGGGAGGCGATCAGGAAAAAGAACATGCCTGTGTTCGCCGGCTATCTGGCCGAAGACATGCTATATGTCAGTAAAGACGGCTTGCATTCAAAGGCCGACACGGTGAAGGGCATAGAGACCACCACTATACCGGAATTCACGCTGGACGACTGGAAAGTGACGATGATAGATAAGGACGTTGCCCTTGTGACCTACAAAATGAACACCAAGGCCGTAGCCTGCGGCCCGGAGGCAGGCTCGGAACGCAACAGCACCATCTGGGCCGAGCGCGGCGGGAAATGGCTGGTAGTCTTTCACCAGGACACTATAGCCGAAGCCGGAAAGTGAGAAGACCCCTTAGATAAGTATGGCCAGAGGTTGGGAGAGCAAAGCCGTCGCAGACCAGATGGAGGAGGCGACGGAGCGCGACCGACGCAGCGCGCAAGGGGGCGAGCTGTCGCCCGCCGAGCGCGCGCGTCGCCAGCGCCTGAAATCGCTGGAATTGTCCAGGGCGCGCACCCTTGACCAGCTCGAACGTGCCACGAATCGCGCCTACCGCGAGATGCTGCAAAAGACTCTGCGTGCGCTCGAAGCCGAGATAGAGGAAGCAAGCTGACGGGCCCGGACGGATCGGGTCGACGCGGTTTCAATTTTCTGCGATCAACGCCGTTTCGATTTCCCGCTTTTTGCCCCGGTGCTTTTCGCTTTAGCCGATTTGCGCGCGCCCGGTTTCGCTTTGCTTCGGCCCCGCGCGCCTCTGATGGCTTCCTCGACCAGCTTTTCGGCCCGCTCCGGCCCGAAGCGTCCGAGCGGGCGAAACCGCTTCCCCTTAATCTCGTTATACGAGACGAAGAAGTGCTCTATCTCTTCGACCATGTTCGCGTTGAGGTCTTCGAGCGAGCGAAGGTCTCTATGGCTGCGCGAATTGGCGGCGACGGCAATGAGGCGATCATTGCGAGTCGTCTCGCCGTCCTCTTCCGTCTGCTCCGCCTCTATGACGCCGATCAGGCGCGACCGCACCAGACAACCGGCAAAGGCCGACTCCTCCATCAGCACGAGCACGTCCAGAGGGTCGCCGTCGCCGCCCACGGTTTCGGGCAGAAATCCGAAGTCGAAGGGAAAAACAGCGCCGGCGGGCAGCACGCCGCCGAGCTTGAACAGCCGAAACTCCTCGTCGTAATTGAACTTATTGCGGCTGCCCTTGGGCGTCTCGATAATGACGTTAAGCTCGCCGGAATCCTGGTCAAAAGCGCCCAAACGCGCGTAGCCTTGATCTGACAACTGTTTCCCCCCTCAGGTTCTCTACCCACCTGAAATCCATCTTTGATCGATGCCGGAACCGAGCGGAATATAGCAGGAACCCTGGACGGCAGGAAAGCGTAAAGGCCGCGCCCGTAGACGTGGGAGCGAGCCTTGGAAGCGAGCCAAAGTAAGCTTTGGGTCTCGAACGAAAGCGCGACGCAGGCGAAAATAATCTGAACCGGAGCGCCCTTTTCATCGTTACCCAGGGAGGTCAACGGATTTCAAAGGAATAGCCGGTGGGCTCCCTGGAGGCTTTGTGAAGATGAAAAGATGGATGATCGCCCTGCTTTTGATCGTCGTCGCGGCGGCGGCGGGCGCGTTTCGCGGCACGTCAGGAAAGTTCGGCGCAAGCGATGCGGCGACCGCCACAAAGGGCGAAGGCCGCGAAGAGATACGGCGTAGCTACCAACTCTCCGAGGGGGCGAACGTAGAGGTGCGCGGCATCAACGGGCCGGTCTCCATTGAGACGGCCGACACGAACACGGCCGAAGTCTATGTGCTGCGCACTGCACAGAGCGAGTCGGATTTGGAGAACGGCAAGATCACGATCACGGGCACTGCGACGAGCCTTCTGATAGAGGGCGAGCAGAACTCTGGCGGCCTCTGGCGGCGCATGTGGCATGGCGAGGTCAAGCAGCAAGTGACCTTGAAAGTGCCGCGCCAGATCGCGCTCACGGTCAAGGGCGTTAACGGCGCTGTCAGCACGGGCGAAGTGACCGGCGCGGTGCAGATTAGCGGCATCAACGGCAAGGTCCTGACGGCGCAAACGGTCGGCTACTCGGAGATCAGCGGCGTCAACGGAAGCCTTACGGTCGCGCTACGCCAGCTCGGCGAGAAGGGCATACGCATCAGCGGCGTCAACGGCGCGATAGAGCTTCGCTTCTCCAGCAAACTGAACGCGGACCTGGACGTTCGCGGCATCAACGGCAGAGTCAAGACGGATTTGCCTGACGTTGTAGTGCAGGGCGAGCCCGATCGCTCCAACTATAGCGCACGCATCGGCACGGGCGGCGCGCCCATCAACATGAGCGGCATCAACGGCAGCGTCAGGCTCACGCGCGACACCGCAGCGACTTCCGAATAATCTCCCCAGGCGAGGGGCGGGCGACGCACGAGCGGCCTGCCGTCCATTCAAGATGGGCGGCAGGCCGCTCGTGTCTTTAACGGGGCACTACGTCCACTACGATCGCGTCGTGGTCGGAGAGTCTCCCTTCGGAATCCTCCAGCCCGCAGACGACTTTCGGTTGATGGCCGGGCGCGACCCTCACATCCTTGCCCGTGAACCAGTCGAGCTTCAACGAAGCGCGGCCCTGATGGCTCTCAAGGGCGCGGCTCAAAAACCAGAAACACCACTGCGGAACCCAGTCGGCCATGTTCTTGTTGACGGCCATGTCCTTCACGTCGTAGTGAAGCGTACACCCGCCCGGCTCATTCAACTCCTTGTAACTCCACCCGCGTTTGGTCAACTCTCTGAATAGATGGCGCTCGAACCAGCGATCGGGATACGGGTAATGATTACGGATGAAGTAGCCTGGGCCCATCATCACGCGACGCCAGAAACCCAGTATGGAATAGACCGCGCGCCTGGAGTTATAGGTGGAGGTATTCCAGTCGCCGCCGATCAAAACGGGAAGGCGAGGCTCAAGGCTTTCCAGGTGATCGAGCACGAGTTTCATTTGAAGATGGCGGTGCTTCTGCGTGGAATGGGCGTCCAGGTGCAGGCTGACGACGCGCAAAGTGCCGAGGGGGTGCTCAAGGTCTGCGATGACGGCGCGCTGGCAGCCCAGGCGCTTCTCCTTGCCGCGCATCTTGTCCTTGCCGTTCGGCAGCGCAACCGAATGCGCGCGCCGCAAAGGGAAGCGCGAGAGGATGGCATTGCCGTGCAGCGCGAGCGTATTCTCGCCCTCTATGTAAGCCTCCACGCCGCTGCCCTTCGTCAGCGCCAGGTAGCAAGGGGCGAAGACATAGTTGAGCCCCAGGGAGACGGCGATCTCCCGCGCCACGAATAGATTGTCCGAGCGCGCCATCCCGTAGTCCAGCTCTGTCAACAATAGAACGTCGC
>DASQYE010000769.1:0-26457 GCA_035639355.1 Pyrinomonadaceae bacterium | reverse complement strand
CGAGGAAGCGATACGCGAGTGCAAGCTCGTAGAGAAGCTGGACCCGCTCTCGCTCTTCGCCCACGTCAGCCTGGGTTGGGCCTACTACTTCGCGCGCCAGTACGCGAACGCCGTCGAACAGGGCCGGAAAGCACTTGAGATGGATCCGCAGTTTGCCTTCGCCTATCGCAACATAGGCTTAGCGCTCGTACAGCAGGGGGCGGTTGAAGAAGCGATCGTCGCGCTCGAGCGCGCCGTCAAGCTTTCGGGCGGCGACCCGACGTACAAATCACACCTCGCCTACGCCTACGCGATGGCCGGAAAGCTGGCGGCCGCCGAGCGCTCGATCAGCGAGCTGGAAGACCTATCGAAAGAGAAATACGTCTCGTCCTACTACTTTGCGATGATCTACCTGGGCCTTGACATACAGGATCAAATGTTCCTCTGGCTTGAGCGCGCCTTTGAGGAGCGCTCCGGCTTCATGGCGTTCCTGCACGTCGAGCCTATGTTCGACGCGCTGCGCACGGATTCGCGTTTCGTCAGCCTGGTGCGGCGCGTGGGGCTCGGTAAATAGCTGCCGTTTCAGTCGCTTGGGCCCGCCTTCCCGGTCTCCCCATTCGACAGGGCCAGCTTGCGCCCCCGGTAATTATTTTGACACTTCGGGAGGCGCTTCGTTATTATCAGAGGGCAATATGAACGGACGTGTCTTAGTCCTGAACGCATCCTTCGAGCCGATCAACGTGTGTACTGAGCGGCGCGCCGTCGTAATGATCTTCAAGGGGGTGGCGCGAGTTGAAGAACACAACGGCCATATTCTCCATTCGGCGAAGCTCTCGATCCATGCCCCGTCCGTCATCCGCTTGACCGAATACATACACATCCCCTTCGAGCGGCGCTCGCTCTCGCGCAAGAATATATTGCTGCGCGACCATTCGGCCTGCCAGTATTGCGGCAAGCAGTATCCGCCCTCGGAACTCACGCTCGACCATGTGCATCCGCGCTCGCGCGGCGGCGACTCGACGTGGGACAATCTGGTGGCGTGCTGCAAGCGCTGCAATCATCGCAAGGGCAACCGGACGCCGGAAGAAGCCGGGATGCACCTGCTGCGCCGCCCGCGCGGGTTTTCTCTACACGTCAACCGGCAGATCATGCGCTACATAGGGCGCGCCGACGAGACCTGGCGCAAGTATCTTTTCTACGAGTCGAATACCGAAGCTTGAGCCCTGCTGCCGCTGCTGCTGCTGTCGCAAACCCCCAGCGCGCCACCCTTTTTCAATGCCGGATAGATCGGCAGAGGATTTTCGATCATGAATAAAGTCTTGTTGCTAGGTATGCCGGGCGGCTGGGAATGGATCATCATTCTGGTCGTGATACTGCTTCTTTTCGGCGGCAGCCGTTTGCCGCAGCTGGCCAAAGCCCTGGGCCAGAGCAAGCGTGCGTTTCAGGAGGGGCAGGACGAGGCCGACAAGGACGCCAAGCTCGAAGAGTCTCGTCGCCGCGAACGCCTGAACGCTGCCGAAACCATAGAAGAAGATAGAGTGGCGTCCGACAGGTACGCCAAAGAGAGCAAGAGATAGAAAAGCAGATGCCGGATATCAGATGCCAGATGTTGGTAAAAGCCTTTCACTAACATCTGGCATCTGGCATCCGGCATCTGCTTTTTCATCCGAGCTTGCGCCCGACGACGACCGTCGCTTTGACAGAGAGCGTGAAGTCCATGTCCTGCCGCTCTTCATCTATGATGCGCGCGATCTCGCCCGTGACGCGCGCCCTTGTCTCAGCGCCGGGCAGCGATTCAAGCCATGACGTGAGCAGGAAATCTGTAATCAGGGGCGCGTTCAAAAACTCCTCGCCCGATTCATAATTGAACTCTTCGATGCTCGTCCAGGACGTGACTCCTTCCATCCCCTCGCGCACGGCCAGCTCTTCGACCGCCCCGACCGTCGGCAGCTCTCTGATTAAAGACTCGACTTCGCCCGAGTGTTCTTCAAGCCCGGCGCTTCTGAGCGCTTCCCAGTAGATGGAAAAAAACTCTCCGAAGCTGGAGGAGGTGGCCGCGACGAGGGCCACCGTAGCGCCCGGCGCGGCCACCCTGACCATCTCCGCGATGATTTCGGGAAGGCGTTCGGGCGCGACCATAGACGCATCAGCGACGACCAGATCGAACTGGTCATCCTCAAAGCCAAGCTCTTCAAGCTGCGCGCGCATGAACTCCGGGTCGGCCTTGATCGCCATCGCTTTGACGCGGGCCAGTTCCAGGCATTCTTCGCTCTCGTCGATGCAGACGAAGGTCACGTCGTCGCCGGCGCGCTCCTGCATCGCCAGCGCGTGGCCGCCCGTGCCCGAGGCGACGTAGAGCGCGCGTCCCTTTTTGGGCGGCTCTACGTGCGCGTCCATGAGGGCGGCGAATCTTTCGCCCCAGTCGGTCGCCACGTACAACTCTTGAAGAAAGGCCATCTCTTTATCTGATTTATTCGCGCTCACTTCGGTTCGTTCTCCCTGGTGGTCAGCTTTTCGGCAAAAGAGTCGGGAAGGCGATAATCGTCCGGGATTGAAGACGGTCTAACAGTGATCGTCCGGTTGCTGATCGCCGGCGGTCGTTTGCTCCTCATCATAATAGACCCTATCGCGCAGAGCCTCGGGCAGGCACGCCATCTCTTCTTTCGCGCGGCGGTCGCCGTGAACGTAGCGATAGCCCGTGCCGTAGCCTATGCGCTTCATGAGCGGCGTAATGGCGTTCCTGAGGTGCAGCGGGACAGGCTCGCGCGCCGTCTCCATAGCGTCGGTTGCCGCCGCCATGTAGGCTCGCTTGACGGCGTTCGATTTCGGCGCGCGGGACAGGTAGATCGTGGCCTGCGAAAGCGGGTAGAGCGCTTCGGGCAGGCCGATCAGTCGCGTAATGTCTGCCGCAGCCTGAGCCTGCACCATCGCCTGCGGGTCGGCCATGCCTATGTCCTCGGAGGCGAGGATGCACAAGCGGCGCGCGATGAAGACCGGGTCAGCGCCGCCTTCTATGAGTCGCGCCAGCCAGTAGAGCGCCGCGTCCGTATCGGAGTTACGCAGCGACTTGATGAGCGCCGAGGCCAGGTTGTAGTGCTCCTCGCCACCCTTATCGTAAGCGTAATGGGCGCGGCCCAGGGCTTCGACTATCGTCTCGGGCGTCACGCGACGGATGCCGTCCTTGTCCGGCGCTGTCGATTCGACGGCCGCTTCCAGGGCGGTGAGCCCGACGCGCGCATCGCCCGAGGCGGAGCGCGCAAGCCGCTTGAGCATTTCCTCCGGCACCTCGCCTCGGAGATGGGCCAACCCGCGCTCAACGTCTGCGAGCGCCCGCCTGAGAATGGTCTCCACGTCCTCGCTCGTCAAAGGATTCAGTACCAGCACGCGGCAGCGAGAAAGCAGCGCTCCCGTCACCTCGAACGAAGGATTTTCGGTCGTGGCTCCGATGAGGGTGACGGTCCCGTCCTCGACGGCGGGCAGAAGCGCGTCCTGCTGCGCCTTATTGAAGCGATGAATCTCGTCTATGAAGAGCACCGTGCGATGGCCGTCGAGCCTGGCTTCGCGCGCCTCGCTGATGGCCGCGCGAGCATCCTTGACGCCGGAAAATACGGCGGACAGAGGGATGAATCGCGCGCCGCTTTTCTCCGCGAGCAGTCGCGCCAGCGTCGTTTTGCCGGTGCCGGGCGCGCCCCACAAAATAAGCGAGGGTAGTGCTCCGGCTCCCTCTATGAGTCGGCGAAGCACGCGCCCCTCGCCGACCAGATGGGCCTGGCCGACGAACTCTTCCAGTGTGCGCGGTCGCATACGCTCGGCCAGTGGAGCGGCGGCGGCGGCCGGCATCGCCTCGGACGCCTCCGGCTCTGGTTCCTTGAAAAGAGGTTTTGTTGTGCGGCGTGCCATAAGCAGAAGATTTGTAAACGGCTCCCTGGGGGCTCTTCGGCCCACGCGGTTCGCCCCCGCCGTCCCCAGGCCGCGAGCCCCTATCGCCCTGTATTTATCAGAATCTCTCCTCAGTCGAGCTTAACACAATCGGGCGTTTTCCAGGCAACACACGGCCTCTGAAAAGCCCGCCCGACGCCCTGAAATCTTAGGCGGAACGCGGGCGTGAAGTTCAGCGTATAATTGAGGCAAGCCGCTCCTGCCGCCGCCTCCGCGAGTTGAAAGCGAGGCGGAGCGCGACCGGGTCAAAGTCTTGAAATATTCTGAGGTGGGAAATGAAAGAAGCGAAAGATGTCTTGAGGGTCGCAGGGATTATTCTTCTCGGCCTGTTTGTTCTGGTGGTTGGTGTTCCGCTCGTCCTGGCAGCCGCCGGGATTACGCTGCACTTGGTCGGCTTCGTCTTCGGGCTGGCCGTGGCGCTCATTAAGCTGGCGGTCGTCGTCGCCGTCGTCTATCTGGTACTGGTCGGCATTCGCGCTCTTTTAAGATGAGAGCCCTGCTGTTGGGCACGAAGGGAAGAAGGGGGGCGTGGGCCAGACAAAGGTTTAACGCCCCGGCCCCTAAAGGGGCGAAACCGTAGTTTTAAAGAGTCCGCATACCCGTCCGGCACACTACTCTAAACACAATTTCATAGTAAGGAGATAATGATGGATTTCTTGCTGAAACCCTTCGGCGGCTCGAAGCCCAGACGCAACCTCACGAGCGCCGGAAGGGTGAATAACAGAGCGTTCAACGGCCTCAAGGCCCTCGGTCTGGCGCTTTGCCTGGCCGCTAATGTATTCGCGCAGACTGTCCCCGGCGCTGATCTTGAGGCGAGGCGCAAGCAGCTGAACGACCTGCTCACAGAGCAGTGGGAATATGTTCTCAGGACGAGCCCGGAGTTCGCCTCGATCCTCGGCGACAAGCGATACAACGACCAGGTTTCGGACTTTTCGCAGAAGGCGATTGAAGAAGACCTGGCGAAGGCCAGAGAGTTTCTGCCGCGCTTCGAGGCCATAGACACCACTGGCTTTCCCGAGCAGGAGGCGCTCAATAAGACCCTCATGGTGCGCCAGCTCAAGGAGACGCTTGAGAACGCCCACTTCAAGGGCTGGGAGATGCCCGTCAACCAGATTTCGGGCATCCATCTACAAGCCCCGCAGCTCGCCATGTATCTCTCCTTCAAAAGCGTCAAAGACTACGAAGATTACATTACGCGTTTGAAGAAATTCCCCGTGCTGATGGATCAGAACATCGTTCAGATGAGAAAGGGAATGGCCGACGGACTGATGCCGCCCAAGTTCCTGCTTGAGAAGGTCGTCACGCAGGCCGAAGGCATAGGCGGCCAGCAACCCGACAAGTCGCCCTTCGCGCAGCCGCTCTCAAAATTCCCGAAGGAGATTTCCGAGGCGGATAGGAAGCGCCTCAGCGATAGCCTTCTGGCGGCCATACGCGATCAGGTCAACCCGGCTTACCTCAGCTTCGCAAAGTTCGTCAAAGAAGAGTACGCGCCCAAGGGGCGCACGGAGCCCGGCATCTGGTCTTTGCCGGACGGCGCGGCCCGCTACGCTGCGGCCGTAAAGAGTTCCACGACGACCGACCTCACGCCGGAACAGATTCACCAGATCGGTCTCAGCGAGGTCGCGCGCATCGAAAAGGAGATGATGGTGATCGCCGCCAAGCTCGGCTTCAAGGATTTGAAGAGCTTCAACGCCGCGATCGAGAAAGACCCCAAGCTGCATCCCCAATCGCGCGAGCAAATCCTGGAAATCTATCGCAAGCACATAGACGATATGAAGCGCGAGATGCCCAAATTGTTCGGCCGTCTGCCCAAGGCCGGTTTCGAGGTCAGGCAGACCGAAGCCTTCAGGGAAGCGGAAGCGTCGGGCGCTGAATACAACCAGGGCTCGCCCGACGGGTCGCGTCCGGGCTACATCACGGTCAACACCAGCAATCCGACCTCGCGCAAAACGATCTCGATGGAATCCACGGCCTATCACGAAGGCATTCCCGGCCATCACTTGCAGATTTCCATCCAGCAGGAGTTGGCCGCATTGCCGCCATTCCGCCAGCAGGGAGGCAATACGGCTTTTGTAGAGGGCTGGGCTCTCTACTCCGAAAGGCTGGGCAAGGACGTGGGCTTCTACACCGACCCGTACAGCGATTACGGACGCTTGCAGGACGAGATGCTGAGGGCCATTCGCCTGGTCGTGGACACGGGCTTTCACTACAAGCGCTGGACGCGCGACCAGGTCGTGCAGTTCTTTCACGACCATTCGGCCGTTGACGAGGTCGAAGTCCAGAGCGAGACCAACCGCTACATCTCCTGGCCGGCGCAGGCGCTCGGCTATAAGATCGGCCAGCTGAAGATCCTGGAGCTGCGCGAGCGCTCGAAGAAGGAACTCGGCTCGAAGTTCGATATACGCCAGTTCCATGACGAGATTCTGGGCGCGGGCTCGCTCCCAATGGACGTGCTGGAAGCGCGTATCAACGCCTGGATCGCCGCCAAAAAGCAGGCCAGGGCGGAATAATAGATCGGAAGCTAAAAGAAGAAGGCGCGGAAACAGGGTGCTTCCTCGCCTTCTTCTTTTTTAACATCTACGGGCTGGCCCGGCGTCCGTCTACACATTGAAGCGGAAATGTACCACGTCGCCCTCCTGCATGACGTAGTCTTTGCCTTCCAGTCGGAGCAGCCCCTGTTCGCGCGCCGCAGCGTATGAGCCCGCGCGTATCAGTTGTTCGTAGCCGACGACCTCCGCCCGTATAAAGCCGCGCTCGATGTCGGAGTGAATAGTGCCCGCCGCCTGCGGCGCGCGCGTGCCCTGCTCTATGGTCCATGCGCGCACCTCCTTTTCGCCCGCCGTCAAAAACGACATCAGGCCGAGCAGGCGATAGGCGCTTTTAATCAAACGATCGACGCCGCTTCCCCTTACGCCGAGCGCTTCCAGGTAATCGCGCCGCTCGTCGGGCGGCAATTCGACCAGCTCCGCTTCGAGCTGCGCGCAGATGACCACAAACTCTGCCGCTTCGCTCTCTGCAATCTCTCGCACGGCGCGGACGTGCTCGTTCTCCGCCTCATCTGCGAGCGTCGCCTCGTCAACATTGGCGGCATAGATGGTCGGCTTCATCGTCAACAGGAAGAAGCCGCGCGCTATATTGCGTTCGTCATCCGAGAGCGCGACTGTTCGAGCCGAGCGCCCCTCTTCGAGCGCGGGCTGAAGCTTGTCGAGCACGTCCAACTCGGCGCGCGCCGTCTTGTCGCCGCTCTTGGCGGCCTTCTGTGCACGCTCGCGTCGGCGCTCGACCGTGCCCAGGTCTGCGAGCGCAAGCTCTATCTGGATGGTCTCAATATCGCGCTGCGGGTTGACTGTGCCCTCCACGTGGACGATGCCTTCGTCTTCAAAACAGCGGACGACCTGAACGACCGTATCGGTCTCGCGTATATTGGCCAGAAACTGGTTGCCGAGCCCCTCGCCCTTGGACGCGCCGCGCACGAGGCCCGCGATGTCCAAAAACTCTACGGTCGCAGGAACGATCACGCTCGTCTTGACCAGTTTCGCCAGCGGCTCCAGCCGCTCGTCCGGCACGGCGACGACGCCCACGTTGGGCTCTATGGTGGCGAAGGGATAGTTGGCGGCGAGCGCCGACGATTGCGCCGTCAGCGCATTAAAGAGCGTGGACTTGCCGACGTTCGGAAGCCCTACGATACCTGCCCGAAGCATAAAGACACCTCACACTGCAACGAATCGGCGCACAAAAGGAACCAACTCTTTTACACTGCGAAGGGCGCGCTGTCCAGTCGCAAGCGCGGCCATCCGTTCCATAAGCGGCGAATCAGACCGCAGGCGGCCGCGACCCGCCGCATCAACGCCGTGCCCCTTGGGGGCTCTCCGCCTTTTGCAACTATCGGGCTGCTTTCGCGTATAATCAATTTGTCCGTCACGACCTGTAATCAAAACCGCAAAGCTTTAAGATTTCGGAGACCAAAAGATGAAAGATTTGGCCGATGTCGCTTTGAATGCCGCCAAGGGGAAGGGCGCTTCATACGCGGACATACGCATCAGTCGCTTTCTCAACCAGTTCGTAGTGACGCGCGAGCAGCGCGTCGAGAATGTCACCAACACGGAATCGTTCGGGTTCGGGGTGCGCGTGCTCGTGGACGGCTCCTGGGGGTTCGCCGCGTCGAGCCGTCTAGAAAAGGACGAGATCGCGCGCGTGACGGAGCGAGCCTTGAGCGTCGCGCGCGCCAACAAGGCGATTCAGAGAACGCCCGTCACGCTCGTGCCCGTCGAAAAATACCCGGACGCCAAATACAACACGCCCGTCAAGCAAGACCCCTTCAATGTCTCGCTCTCGGAGAAGGCGGACTATCTGCTGAAGGTCAACGCCGCCGCGACCCAGGCGAAGGGAGCGCCCGGCCCCATGTACGTCAATTCCCTGATGTTCTTCACCAAGGAAGAGAAGTACTTCGCCTCGACCGAGGGCTCCTACATAGAGCAGACGCTCATTCGCTCCTGGCCGACCTTTACCGTCACCAGCGTCAACACGAAGACGGGTCGCTTCGAGCAGCGCAACTCTTTGGGGACGCCCATCGGCAAAGGCTACGAGGTGGTCGCCGAGTACGATCTGCTGGGTGAAGCGCCGCGCGCGGCCGAGCAGGCGATTCAGAAACACACGGCCAAGCCGGTCGAGCCCGGACGCAAAGACCTTGTGCTTCATCCGACTCACCTGTGGCTGACGATTCACGAATCTGTGGGCCACCCGACGGAGCTTGACCGCGTGCTCGGCTACGAGGCGAACTACGCGGGCACGTCCTTTGCCACGCGCGACAAGCTGGGGAAATTCCAGTACGGCTCGAAGATCGTCAATATCAAGGCCGACAAGATTCAAAGGGATGGCTTGGCCACCTGCGGCTGGGACGACGACGGTGTGAAAACGACCGAGTGGGACATTATCCGCGACGGCGTTCTGGTCGGCTATCAGACGGTGCGCGATAACGCCGCCGTGATCGGATTGGAGCGCTCGAACGGCGCGTCTTATGCGGACAGTTGGCGCTCCGTACAGTTTCAGAGAATGCCGAACGTGAGCCTGCAACCCGCCAGGGGAGACCGAAAGGTAAGCGCCGACGATTTGATCATTGATGTCAAAGACGGCGTTTACATAGAAGGGGACGGCTCTTTCTCTATCGACCAGCAGCGCTACAATTTTCAGTTCGGCGGGCAGGTCTTCTGGGAGATCAAGAACGGCAAGAAGGTGGGGCTGCTGCGCGATGTCGCCTATCAATCTCGGACGCCCGATTTCTGGGCCGCCTGCGACGGTCTAGGCTCGAAAGAGTTCTACGGCCTTGGCGGCTCATACTTCGACGGCAAGGGCGAGCCCGGCCAGATCAATGCCGTCTCGCACGGCTGCCCGCCCGCGCGCTTCCGCAACATCAACGTGATTAATACAGGGAGGAAAATCTAAGATGGCGCTACTCTCTGCCAAAGACGCGGAAACCCTGTTGCAGAAAGCCCTGGCCTTCTCGAAGGCGGACGAGATGGAGGCAACGCTCACGGGCGGTCGTCAGGCGTGGACGCGCTTCGGCGTCAACTCCGCCTCGACCAGCGGCGATACGGAAAATCTCTCGCTCGTCGTCAACGCGCACTTCGGCCAGCGCAGCGGCGTGGCGACCAGCAATACGCTCGACGAGAAGGGAATGGAGCGGGTCGTGCGGGCCGCCGAGGAGATCGCCCGCCTACGCCCCGAAGACCCTGAGCAGATGCCTTTCCTGGGCAAGCAGAAGTATCAGGACAACGCCATAGAGTTTGACGAAGCGACCTACGAGGCGGGCGCGGACGTGCGAGCGCAGGGGATCGCCGCGACCATCGACCCCGCGCGCGAGAAGAACCTGGTCGCCGCCGGTATCTACGACAATGCGGGCGGCTTTCGTGCGCTGGCGAACACGCGCGGCAACTTCGCCTACACGCGCAACTCCCTGGCTTCCTTCACAACCACCGTGAGGACTGCCGACGGCACGGGCTCCGGCTGGGGCTCCGCCATGTCGCATCGCATCGCGGACATCAACGCCAGGGCCGTCGGCGCGCGGGCGGTCGAGAAAGCCGAGCTGTCGAAGAACCCCGTAGCCATAGAGCCCGGCAATTACACAGTCATACTTGAGCCGAACGCCGTTGGCGACCTGGTCTCCTTCATGCTCTTCTTCTTCGACGCGCGGCAGGCAGACGAGGGCCGCTCCTTCCTCTCGAAGCAGGGCGGCGGAAACCGCGTCGGCGAGAGGTTCTTCGGCGAGCAGGTCAATATCTACACCGATCCGTTTTACGCGGGGGGCCCCGGCGATCCCTTCGACGGCGAGGGGCTGGCGAACACGCGCTTTGACATTGTGCGCGGGGGCGTCGTCAAGACTATGAACTACTCGCGCTTCTGGGCCAAGAAGCAGGGCAAGGAGCCGACGCCCGGCCCCGCTAACCTAATCATGGACGGCGGCACCAGTTCCATCGAAGATATGATTAAGAGCACGGAGCGCGGCATTCTGGTGACGCGACTCTGGTACATACGCCTCGTCGATCCGCAGACGGTGCTGCTGACGGGCCTGACGCGCGACGGTACGTTCCTCATCGAAAAGGGAAGGCTCAAGAGCGCGATCAAAAACTTTCGCTTCAACGAGACGCCTGTCAAGATGCTGAGCAACATCGAGATGATGTCGCCGTCCATACGCATCACGGGCTCGGAACGCGTCGGCGAGCAATTGCCCGTCGTCGCGCCCGCGCTCAAGGTGCGCGACTTCGCGTTCACTAGCCTCTCGGACGCGGTCTAATTAAGGGATGAGGGCGGAGGGATGAAGGATTGAATAACTGCTCAAGTGAATCAATCATTCAAGCCCTTTCATCCCTCCGCCCTCATCCCTCATCCCTATGTTTGTTGCGCTTGCTTTGATTGCGATTGCGGGCGGCACGCTCCTCACGTATCTCTATGATGAAGGCGCGCCGCTCGTTTCGCGTCTCTCGGCCGGGGCGTGCGTGGGGCTGGCGGGCTACGGCCTGAGCGCGTTCGTTTTCGCTTCCGTGCTGGGGCTTACGACGGTCGCGCTCGTGCTCGCCGCGCTGACCCTTGCGCTTCCGCTCCTGCTGCTCTTCAAACGCGCCCGCCGTGCCGAAGTGCTGGAGGATGTGAAAGAGGCGCAGCGCAGCCTCAGGCGCGCGGTTCTGCATCCTTCCTTGCGCTCGGCGACGGGCCTTCTTCTCTACGCGCTGATCTTCATCCTGTTGTGGCGCGTCTACGATCGCGCGTTGTTTGAGCGGGCCGACGGCATCTACACCGGGCTCGCCAATAACTACGGCGATTTGCCGTTTCACCTGAGCATCATCACGAGCTTCGTCAAGGGGGCGAACTTCCCGCCCGAAGACCCGACATACGCGGGCGCGACGTTCACCTACCCGTTCCTGGCGGACTTCGTCGCCGCCTGTTTCGTCAGGGCGGGGGCGACGTTGCGCGGTGCGATGCTGCTGGAAAATATGTTGCTGGCGATGGCGCTCACGGGGCTGCTCTATCGCTGGGCGCTGGTGCTGACGCGCGACCGCGCGGCCGCGCACCTCTCGCCCGTGCTGGTGTTCTTGAGCGGCGGACTCGGCTTCCGGCTCTTGTTGGAAGATGCGCGCCGCTCGGGCGCTTCCCTCCTCGACCTGTTCATGAGACCGGAGCACGATTTCACGATCATTCCGGAGACGGTCTATCGCTGGGGCAACGCCTTGACGACGCTGCTCGTGCCGCAGCGCAGTATGCTGCTCGGGCTGCCGCTCGCCCTCGTCGTTTTCATTCAGTGGTGGCAAGCCTTCGAGGCAGAGAGCGGAAGCCTGGAAGTTAAAGAAGCGAAGAGGAAGACGAAAAAGGCTAAGCGGGTGGAACGGGACGCGGGCGTCGCCTCGCCCGCGCTTTTCACTTTTCTCAACTCCGGGGGCGCGAGGCGTATGATTGCGGCGGGCGCTGTCGCTGGCCTGCTGCCGCTCGCGCACGCCCACACTCTGGCGGTCGTCCTGATGGTAGGCTTTGTCCTGGCGCTCGTTCAAGGCCCGCGACGCTGGCGCGCGTGGGCAGCCTTTTTCGCGGTCGCGCTCGTCGTCGCAGGCCCGCAGATGCTCTGGGCGGCTAGGGGCAGTTCCGTGCGCGCGGGGACTTTTTTCGGCTGGCATTTCGGCTGGGATCGCGGCGAGACCAACGTACTGTTGTTCTGGCTCAAAAACACGGGGCTTTTTATTCCGCTGCTTGTCGCGGCGCTGCTGTGGCGCAGGGGCCCGCGCCCGCTTGTCCCGCGCCGCTTACTACTCTTTTATCTTCCCTTCACGCTCGCGTTCATCGTCCCGAACCTGTTCAAATTAGCGCCCTGGGTGTGGGACAATATCAAGGTGCTCTTTTACTGGTACGTCGCCTCCGTCCCCGTAGTCGCGCTCCTGCTGGCAAGGCTGTGGCGACGCTCGGTCTGGCTGCGTGCGGCGGTCGCAGTACTGGTCGTTGCGCTTACGCTCTCCGGCGCTCTGGACGTGTGGCGCGTCGTCTCGCGCTCGACCGAGATGCAAGAGTTCGATCGAGAAGGCATAGAGTTTGCCGCGATGATCGAGGAAAAGGCACAGGCGCGCTCGCTGGTGCTGCACGCGCCGATTCATAATCATCCGGTCTACCTCTCAGGCAGGCGCTCGCTGATGGGATACCCCGGCCATATCTGGACGCATGGGCTCGATTATGAGAAGCGCGGGGCCGAGATCAGGCGCATCTATGCCGGGGAGCCGGGGGCGGACGCCGCGCTCGCACGCCTTGGCGTCGAGTACGTCGTCCTGAGCCCGCTCGAACGCATGCTTATGCCGGTCAACGATTCTTTCTTTGAGCGCTACGAAAAGGTTGGAGAAGTAGGTGAGTACGGGCTCTACAAAATCGCGCGCCCGTAACAGGTCGCGCGCAAGCGAGAGCGGGTCGAATGCCGGGTTGGGACGCAATGTAGCCTCCTCCCCCCCGTCTCCGCCGCCTGAGGTGAGCAGCGGGCCGTTGATGGGGTCGCGTCAGTGGCGGCTGGCGAGCCTGATCGTGCTCGCCCTGGCCGCGCTCGTGCGCCTCTACGCGCTAGAGCTGAATCCGCTCCATCATGACGAAGGCGTCAATAGCTTCTTTCTCATCAACCTCGTCAATACAGGCAAATACCGGTACGACCCGCTCAATTATCACGGGCCGACGCTCTATTATCTGGCCCTGCCGGTCGCAAAGCTCTTCGGTCGATTGGGCTTCGGTCTGAGCACCTTTGCGCTGCGCCTCGTGCCCGCGTTGTTCGGCGTCGCAACCGTCTGGCTCGTTCTATGTCTCAGGCGGAGGCTCGGCGCAATCGGCGCTCTCACGGGCGCGGCGCTCGTCGCCCTCTCGCCCGGCGCGGCCTACATGTCGCGCTACTTCATACACGAATCGCTCTTCGTCTTCTTCACGCTGGGGCTGGTCGTGGCCGCGCTCAGGTATTACGACAGCGCCAATCCCGTCTACCTGATGCTGGCGGCGGCCGCGGCGGCGCTCCTGTTCGCGACCAAAGAGACGGCGATGATCTCGGCCGGCGTGCTCTTGATCGCGCTCGGGCTCTCCGCCATGTACGCGCGCCTGGCACAGCCACAGGTCGCCAAAGCGAAGGGCCGGAATCAAGGGCCGCGAAACAAGCGGCCGCCGCGCGACGTGTGGCGGACGCGCGACGAGGGCGAAACTCTGGCGCGATTCGGCGGAGCGGCCGGCATAACTACGTGGTCGCTCGTCGCAGCCGCGCTGTTTCTTCTAGTCTACGTGCTCTTCTACTCTTCTTTCTTCACCCACTCGCAGGGCGTCGCCGACTCGCTCAAGACCTTCGAGGTATGGATAAGGACAGGCAGGAGGGATCACGTCCACGAGTGGTACACGTATCTTTCATGGCTCGGGCAGGAGGAAGCGCCGCTCCTTGCGCTCGGCGCTGTGGGCGCACTCGCAGCCCTCTTTCGCCCGCGAGACCGCTTCGCCGTCTTCGCCGCGCTGTGGGCCTTCGGAATCCTGGCGGCCTATTCGCTCATCCCGTACAAAACGCCCTGGCTCGCGCTCAATTTCATCGTCCCGCTCGCGATCATAGGCGGCTACGGCGTGGACGTGCTTTGCAGGTCGGCCCCTGACGATTTGCGGCGGCGCGCCATCGTCCCGGCGCTCGCTGCTGCGGCCGCGCTCATCATCGGCGGCTATCAGATGGTACGGCTAAATTTTATACACTACGACGACGATCAGTACGTGTACCCCTACGCCCATACGGTGCGCGACCTGCTCCCGCTCGTAGACCAGATCAACCGTTTCGCCGCGCGCACGGGCGAGGGCGCGGAGACCAGGATCAGCATCACCTCGCAGGATTACTGGCCGCTGCCCTGGTACTTGCGTGACTACAAGCGCGTCGGCTATTACGCGGGCCGCATCAGTGTCTCGAATGAGCCGCTGGTGATCGGGTCAGAGACGCAGGAGCCTGAGCTTGAAAGCCTGCTCGGCGACCGTTACAGTCGAATCGATTCTTTCACCCTGCGCCCGAGCGTCAATCTTGTCCTATACGTGCGTAAAGACCTGCTCAATCCTTGAGGCAGCGTCCTGAGCGTGGCGGGTCTAAAGACCCTCAGCGGTCAAGGGTAGGAGCGTATGGCCGCCCGCGCCCGAATACGCTTTGGCCTATTATCGCTTTGACAAAAGCTTGTGGGAAATGATAACGTCCGCCTTCGTACCCCGATAGATAACAGCAGTTTGACGCAGCGGCCGAAACCCCCTCTAGCCCGCTGCATCCCGACCCCGACTGTAGCGCAACCCGGCAATTTAAGTTACGCGATCTAATGCTCGCACTGGCCCTCGCGGCCAGTGGCGCTCTCTCTTGCGAAGCGCCTCGTCACTCTTACGGCCTGACGCCAGACGGCGTGTCGTGATCGTGCTAAGGAAGAGCGGGCCTAAGACCGTAGCTCAAGTTCACTGGCTCATCGCTTGCCCCGCATGTCGATGGATGGTCCTAGATAACACGCTGGTACTGATTCCAGCTTTGCCCCAGGGGATTTAAAAAACATTATGAGAAGTCCGAATCGCAAGCGTGCAAAACTCAATAAAACACGCTGGATGTTGCCTGTCCTGACTGTGGTTTGCCTGGTCGCCATCGGCTTCGGTACGACGCGACTGTTCGACCGTGTGGCGCTGGCCGGTACGCCTTCGAGCGGGACGCTTTCGCCCGCGAACCCGCTCATCAACTACACGGGCGGGCCTTTCGCCGTTTCAAACCCGACGAGCCCCATCGGCGAGAATCCGCCCGCCTGCTCGCCCGCCACGCCATGCGACGTGTTCGACTTGAAGGTAGACATACCGGCCGGCAACACGACCAACTACACCGTCATGATTACGATCGATTGGGTCGATAACGGAACGACCACGCAGGGAAACTCCGCCTCCGACTATGATCTTTATGTAATGAGGCCCGACGGCATAACGAAGGTCGCGCAGGGCGAGGGCACTACGAAGCCGGAGGTTGCAACCTTCCAGGCTCTTCCGGGCGATTATAAAGTCGAGGTCGTGCCCTTCGACGTGTCGCCCACAGTCCCCTTCACAGGCAAAATCCAGTTGATTCCCGACACGGCCCTCGTACAGCCGACACCAAAGCCTTTGCCGCAAGCGACGGGCTCGACGCCCAGGTATCAAGTCTACACTCCGCCTCCGGGCATTCTGACGCTTTCACAGCCGACGCCGACGCCCCCTGCCACACCGTCCAGCGGTAACGGCACGGATGCGGGCGAGCCTTCGATCGGCGTGAACTGGAAGACCGGAAGGGTGATGTATCAATCCGGTCTGACTACGTTCCGCGTGACGTTCAACGACTCCTGCCCCTCTACGCCGAGCGCGACGTGGGAGGATAAGAGCGCGCCGACCTCGCAGGAAAGCCTCGACCCGATCCTGTTCACAGATCACGGCTACAATCCTCAGAACCCTGACACAGGACGAACCATTGTTTCGCAGTTGTCGGGAACAACCAGCCTGTCATCCGTCACGGATGATGACGGCGACACCTGGATACCGAGCGAAGGCGGCGGCCTGACTTCGGGCATAGATCACCAGAGCGTCGGCGCCGGCCCATACCACGAGATAGCTCCCGGCGTTCCTTTTCCGAAGCCGCCCGGCTCGTACCCGCACGCCGTTTACTACTGCTCGCAGGATGCCGCCGAAGCATCGTGCGCGCGAAGCGACGACGGCGGAGTAACCTACGGGCCGACAGTGCCCATCTACACCCTGGCGGATTGCGGCGGTTTGCACGGTCACGTCAAGGTCGCGCCCGACGGCACTGCCTATGTGCCGAACAAGGGATGCGGAGTCGATCAGGCGGTCGTCGTCTCGGAAGACAACGGCCTGACCTGGGAAGTCCGGCACGTGCCGGGCAGCGGCGGATCGGGCAGCGACCCGGCGGTTGGCATCGGTCGGGGAGACAAAGTCACAGGCGGTCGAGTCTATTTCGGATACGCGCTCAACGACGGTAAAGCGATGGTCGCCGTCACCGAAGATCACGGCAAGACCTGGAAAAATAAGTTTGATGTCGGAGCGGTGGCCGGAATTACTCACTCTGTCTTTCCGGTTGTGATCGCGGGCGACGATGATCGCGCCGCTTTCGCCTTCCTCGGCACATCCGCCAAGGGACAGGTTACGGACAGGGCGTTTCCGGGAGTCTGGTATCTTTACATCGCGCATACCTACGACGGCGGCAAAACGTGGACGACCGTCAACGCCACGCCGAACGATCCGGTACAGCGCGGCGGCATCTGGCTTGGCGGCGGCTCGCCCCCGCACCGCAACCTGCTCGACTTTAACGGTATAGATGTCGATGAAGAAGGGCGTGTCGTGGTCGCTTACGCGGACGGCTGCACGGGGCCGGCCTGCGTGCAGGCTCCCTACGGGGCGACCGGCAACTCTTATACGGCCCTGGCGGCGATTGCGCGCCAGAGCGGAGGCCGTAGGCTCTTCGGGCCTGACACGCCGGCGACGACGACAGCTACTAAACCGGGCGCGCCTTATATCTCTGTGGGACGCGACGGCTCGGTGGTTCATCTGACCTGGTCTGAATCGGACACGGGCGGCTCGCCCGTCACCAACTACAAGGTATTGCGCGGGACTTCGAGCGGCACTGAGACCTTCCTGGCCAACGCCGGGACGGCCTTGAAGTACGATGATACGACCGCCAATCCCAACACCACTTATTACTATCGTGTCGTCGCGGTCAACGCCAAGGGCGAATCGTGCGGCACTAACGAGGTCGTCGCTAAGCCTATGGGCAATTCCTGCACGGGTCTGACGGAGGTCAAAGACCCTGCCGGCGACCAAAAGGGCAGCCCTGCGGACGAAGACTTGGACGTGCTGTCCATTTCGATGGCCGATTTCGTCGAAGCGGGCCAGAACAAACTTGTGTTCAAGCTGAAAGTGGCCGACCTGAGCCTCCTTGTCCCGAATAGACAGTGGAGGATTCTATGGAACTATCCGATCAAGTCGACCAACATACCTCCAGAACAATTCACAGGAACCTACTACGTAGGGATGAATTCGGACGGGGGAGTGGCGACCTTCGAGTACGGCACGGTGACGACGGTCGAAGCCGTCCCGACCAATACAAGCTCGCCGCATAAGATCGGCGTCGCCGATAGCGGCAGCACCTTTGATGCTGCGACCGGCGTCATCACCATCGTGCTCTCTGCCAGCAAGGTGGGCAGCCCCGACGCAGGCGACATCATAGGCAGTCTGGTCGGTAGAACCTTCTCCGGTAACGGCAACCAGACTGTCAAGAGTCAGTCGGCCGTTGACACGACGGCGATCATCGGATCGGTAGACCCCTACACGGGCGCTTCCTATAAGGTCGTCGGCAATCTGTCATGCCAGAGCGGGCCGCCGCCGGTCACGCCAGCAATCGCCATCAACAACGTGACGGTGACGGAAGGCAACAGCGGCACCAAGAACGCCACCTTCAACGTCACCCTTTCAAAGGCAAGCGCCTCGACCGTTACGGTGCATTATGCTACGGCCGACGGAACGGCGACGGCCGGGTCTGACTACACGTCAACGAGCGGGACGGTGACTTTCGCCCCTGGCGATACCACCAAGCCGATCAACGTTACGGTTAAGGGCGATACTACTCCTGAGCCTAATGAGACGTTCGCCGTCAACCTGTCGGCTCCGACCAACGCGACCATCGCAGACAGTCAGGGCGTCGGTACGATCACGAATGACGATCAGTCTCCGCCGTCCATTTCGATCAACAACGTGACGGTGACGGAGGGCAACAGCGGAACAAAGAACGCAAACTTTACCGTCACGCTTTCCAAGGCCAGCACCTCTACCGTCACGGTCAAGTTCGCCACGGAAGATAATACGGCGACGGCCGGGTCTGACTACACGTCAACCAGCGGGACGGTGACTTTCAGCCCAGGCCAGACGAGCAAGACCATCACGGTCGTCATCAAGGGCGACACCGTGTTTGAATCTACCGAGAAGTTCTTCGTTAATCTATTCAATGCGACGAATGCCGCCATCGGCGATAGTCAGGGCATCGGCACGATCAGTAACGATGACTCCGCTCCGCCTCCGCCGCCGACCGTGCAATTGAGCGCTGCGAGCTACAGCGTCCGAGAGGATGCCGGCCGCTTCAGCATTACGGTGACGCGCAGCAATACTTCGGGGGCCGCGACGGTCGATTTCGCTACCTCCGATAATTCCGGGTTGACCAACTGCAATCAGGTCACTCACAACGCTTCGCAGCGCTGCGATTACGTGATAGCAGTCGGGACGCTCCGCTTTGCCGACGGCCAGAGCCGTAAGACGATCACGATACCTTTGGTTGACGACGTGTATGCCGAAGGCGACGAGCGTTTCACTCTGACCTTGAGCGATCCGAACGGGATTACTCTCGGCACGCGGCGCACAGCGACCCTTTTCATCACGGATAACGACGCCAACTCTAACGGGCCGAATCCGATCGATACGACCGACTTCTTTATACGCCAGCATTACCTGGATTTCCTGAACCGCGAGCCCGAGCCGTCGGGTCTGCGCGACTGGCGTAATATTCTGAACAACTGTCCGCAGGGCGATACCAGGTGCGACCGGATAGAAGTCAGCTCGGGTTTCTACCGCTCGCCGGAGTTCTACGAGCGAGGGTATTTCATCTACCGCTTCTACGTGGCTAGTCTGGGGAACTATCCGAAATACACGGAGTTCATGCCTGACATGGCGTCAGTCAGCGGATTCCAGAACGAGGCTGAGAAGGAGGCGAACAAGCAGGCCTTCATCGCCGATTTCATGTCGCGGCCCGCGTTCAAGAACCATTATGACCCCATAACGCAGCCGCGCGCTTACGTGAACGAGCTGGAGCGCGTGGCGGGCGTCCATCTGGCGAATAAGGAACAGCTGATCTCCGATCTGGAGCAGGGAAGAAAGACCAGGGCGCAGGTGCTGCGCGCCGTGGCCGAGAGCCCGGAGGTAAGCAATAAGTACTTCAATCAAGCCTTTGTGGTGATGGCCTACTTCGGTTATCTCAGGCGCGACCCAGACGCACAGTACCAGAGCTGGCTGAATACTGTGAATGCTGATCCGAACAACTACCGGCAGCTGGTCAACGGATTTGTGAACTCGGCGGAGTACCGCTCCAGGTTCGGACATCCGTAAGCGTAAAAGGGGAGTTGACGCTGCCGTAAGGCGCGCCCATGCGCGGGTTCTGAAATGGCAGCGGCCGCTTCCCTGAGTGTTCGAGTTGAAGGGATCGCCCCTCGCGGGCGATCCCTTCAACTGTGACCCGTCGCCCCCTCGCGACGCTGTTTGCGCTCGGGGCCGGCTTTTTGATCGGGCGGGCCTAGGGTTAAGTCGGCCTCCTGCAACGATAAAAGCCCTTCCCTTGATACGTTGGTTGACATTGCGGCCAAGTCCAACATATAGTGTGCCTCTGCCGCACGGCGCTCTAGGGACTGCGCTTTTCAGGCTTCCCGCCGACCGCCCGGAGCGCGGGGCCGAGTCGCACGCATGTTCAAACTTCAACGCTTAGAAATCACGGGGTTTAAATCCTTCGCCGATCATACGGAGCTGGTCTTCACCGGCGACGGCATTACGGCCGTCGTCGGCCCGAACGGCTGCGGCAAAAGCAATGTCGCGGACGCCATCGCCTGGGTTCTGGGCGAGCAGCGTATCAAGCACCTGCGCGGCGCTGAGATGAAGGACGTGATCTTTCAGGGCTCGCGCAATCGAGCGCCGAGCGGCATGGCCGAGGTCGTCCTGCACATGGTGCGCGATGAGACCATAGAGCACGAGCCCGATATTGAAGACATAGATTCGACGCTCGAAGAGATAGACGACCAGACCGTAGAGATCGAGGTGCTCGCCGCACCTGCGGCCGACGCCGTCGAAGCGGTTGCGACGAGCGAACCGCCCACCGAGGCGGCCGGCGGCGAGAGCGAGACTGCGGCGGCCGCCATCACGGATGCGGATAAGACAGCGGCGACACAGAATGAGCGGGCCGAAGACGCTGTTGCGGCAACGGCTGCGGCTGCTGCTGCTGCTGCGCCGGCCGAAGCGGATTTGACTGAAACAAATGGCGCGAGCGCGGAGGAGGCCGACTCCGCTACTGCTACTGCTCCGCCGGTAGCTGCGACGATTAGAACGGCGCATGGCAAGCGGCACTGGCGGCCGAGCCGCCTGGCTTTAGAGTTTGCGCCGGGCGAAGCCGTCTCCGTGACGAGGCGTCTCTATCGCTCGGGCGAGAGCGAATACCTGCTCAACAACCGGGCGTGTCGCCTGCGTGATATACAAGACCTCTTTTCCGGCACGGGCCTCTCCGGCGCGCACTACGCCATCATCGAGCAGGGACGCATCGGGCAGATTCTCTCGGCCAAGCCCATGGATCGCCGCACGCTCATCGAAGAGGCGGCCGGCATCACAAAGTTTCGCGTCCGCCAGCGCGCGGCCGAAGCCCGCCTGGACTCCGCGCGCTCCAATCTGAGCCGCGTCTCCGACATCATCTCCGAGATAGACAAGCAGGTGAACAGCCTTCGTCGCCAGGCGGCTAAGGCCCGCCGCTATCGCGTACTGCGCGAAGAGCTGCGCGAGCTGCTGCGCCGCGTCTACGTCGCAGAGGAGCGCACGCTCTCGTCTCTGCTGGATGAAACGCGCGTTCGGTTGGAAGAGGCGGCCCGAGAGGAACGCTCACTGGCCGAAGAGCTTGCGTCGCGCGAGGATGCTGCGCGCGATGCTACGCAACGGGCGCGCACGATTGAGGATGAGCTGGCGCAGGCGCGGGCCGCCTCCGCTGAGGCCGCGTTGCAGCGCGACCGCCGCACGCGCGAGCGCACTTACCAGGAAGAACAGGCCGCCTCGCTCGCAAGGCGTCACGAGGCGGTCGAAAACGAGATCGAGATGGTTCGCGCGCGCCTCTCGGATGTCGAGAGGGAGTGCGCGCGGTTGCGCGAGCTGGACGCCTCGCTGCGCGCCGCCAGCGAAGAGAGCACGCTCTCGCTGCAATCGGCGGAGGCCGCCTACAGCCGTAAGCTCGTAGAGGCATCGGAAGCGGAGGACGAGATCGAACGCGCGCGCACGGAGCTTCTGACGCATACGGCCGTCGCCGAGCGTTTGATGGAGATCGGCCGCCAGCTCGAATCGGCGCTCGAAAGAATCGCTCTACAGGCCGAAGGGCTGGCGCATGAAGGCGTTCGCGCGGCGGCCGTCCACGCCGAGCGAGCAGCGGAAGCCGAGACCCTGAATGCGGCCATCGCAGCCGCCCGCGAGCGCCTTGCCAAGCTTGTCGCAGAACGCGAACAGGCCGTACACGCGGTCGTCCTGGGCCACGAGGCCGTCTCCGAAACGGACGCCGAGTACGAGAGCGCGCGCGACGAGTTTTCGCGCACGCGCCATCGCCTCGATACGCTTCTGGAATTGGACGCGCGGCGCGCTCATTATTCGCAGGCCGTGCAGCGCATCTTCTCGACCGAAGGCGCGGCCGAAGAGTTTCACTTTATGGGCACGCTCGCCGATATGCTACAGGTCGAGCCGCGCTGGGAGCGCGCCGTAGAGGGGGCGTTCGGGTCTTCCTTGCAGTCTATAATCGTGCCGACGCCGGATGACGCGGCGCGGGCCGCGCACTGGCTCAGGGAACATGATGCGGGCCGGGCCAGCTTCCTGATAGCGGGGCTTCACGGCGCGAGCGAAGAGATCGATACGGACACGAGGCGGCAGCAGCAGCAGAGCGAGGCGGACGATGCGCCCGCCGAGTTTGCGCTCGCTTCGGAAGAGTTCAGGGATATACGCATAGGCGACCTGCTCGGCGCGCCGCCCGAATTGCTCTCCGTTCTGCGGCGCACGCTCCCGCAGAAGATGGACGCGACCGTGGCGGCGAGCCTCGACGACGCCATCGCCAAATCGCTCGCCACCGGCGATATGTACGTCACGGCGGCCGGCGATTGGGTGGCCGGTGGCCAGCTCGTCACGGCCGGAGACGAAAGGGCTTTTGAAGAGGGCGCGGGACTCTTAGGGTTCAAGCGCGAGCTGCGCGAGCTGGAAACGCTCTCGCTCTCGCTCTCCGTTGAGATGGAGAGCGCCGAGCGCGCCGCCAACGTTGCGCGCGCGCGTCTCGCGGAACTGGAAGACGCCGTCGTGCTGCTCAACGAGGTGATCGGGCGCGAAGAGCGTGACGCGATGGCGCGCGAGCTGAACGCCGCCGGACACGCGCAGGAGATCGAGCGCGCCGAGCGACACCTGCGCGTCGTCGCGGATGACGCCGCGCGCCTCGCCGCCGAGCGCCTTGAGCTGGAAGAGCGTCGCGCCACTGCGCTCGCGGAGGCGGAAGCCTCCGAGGCTGCGCGCCTTGCCGCTTCGCAAAGGGTCGCCGAAGCGGCACAGCTTTTGGCCGTCGTGCGGCGCGAAGCCGAGACGGAGAACGAAGCGCTCGGCGAACAGAGGGCGGCAGCCGCCGCCGCAGCCGAGCGCCGCCGCGCCACCGCCGCCGAGCTGCGACGCATGGAGGGCGAGCGCGAGGAGCTTTCGGCCAGGCTGGAACGGCACGAGGGCGAAGCGGCCGAGGCGACCTCGCGCCTGGAAGAATTGCGGCGCTCGATCGAAGATATAGACAGGGGAGCGCTGACGGTTGATGAGGAACGCGAGCGCGAAGAGAGAGCGGTCGCGGAGGCGGCGGCCAGATTGACCGAAGCGCGCGAAAGAGCCGACGCGCTCTCGGCGGAGCTGGCGGAGTTGAATCGCAGGGTGATGGCGGAGCGCGACGCCCGCGCGGCCCTTGAGGTTCAGCGTGCCGAAGCCACTGCGCGCCTGAGCTTCGTTCGTGAGGCGTGCGCGACGGAGCTGAACCAGTCGCTCGAAGAGCTTGCGCAGGAACGCCCCCTGGACGAAGAGCTTGATCTGGAAGCCGGCCGGGCGCGCGTCGAAGAGTTGCGCGCACGCCTTGAGGGCTTCGGCGCGGTCAATATGATGGCGCTCGAAGAACTCTCGGAAGCCGAGGAGCGGCTGCTGTTTCTGACAGGGCAGCGCAAGGACATCACCGACGGCATCGCTTCGACCGAAGAGGCCCTGCGCGAGATCAAGCGACGCTCGCGCGAGCGCTTCCGTCATGCCTTCGAGGAGATCAATCGCAACTTCGGCGCATTCTTCCAGGAGTTATTCGGCGGCGGGCGCGGCGAGATGAGCTTGATAGACGCAGACGACGTGTTGGAGTCGGGCATCGATATAGTGGCGCAGCCGCCCGGCAAGCGCCTGCAAAATGTGCTGCTGCTATCAGGCGGCGAGAAGGCAATGGCGGCGCTCGCGCTCGTGCTCGGCATATTTCATTATCGCCCCTCGCCCTTCTGCCTGCTCGACGAGGTTGATGCGCCTTTGGACGAGGCCAACGTTGGTCGCTTCACGGACAAGGTGGCGCAGATGTCGGCGAGCACGCAGTTCATAGTTATCACGCACAATAAGAGGACGATGGAGATGGCGCGCGCCCTCTACGGCGTGACGATGGAGGAGGTGGGCGTCTCCAAGCTTGTCTCCGTGAAATTCGAGTGAGGAAGAGAGAAATAGGCTCGCGTCTTTTTGTCGCCGCGCTCCTCCTGAGCGCGGCTGTTTGCGCTGCGGCGCAGAATGGGCCGGCAGTCAAGCAGAACGAGCGAGCGCGCCCTGAAACGCCCGCTGCCGCCACGGCCCCCGCCAAGGTCGAAGACGCGGCGGGCGCTGTAACCTACGCCTACGAGTTCAAGCAGCCGGAGTTCTACATCAGCCACGTCGTCGTCGAGCACGACGCGGAGGGGCGCGGCACCGTCTCCTTCGAGCGCAAGGGGCTTGAGGAACCGATCGTCGAACCGCTGGCCCTCTCGGCGGCGGCGCGCGCACGCATCACAGCCCTGTGGGAGGCGCTACGGTTTTTAGATTCCGATACGGACTATCAGGCCGACAAGCAGTTCCCGCACATGGGCACTATGTTGCTGCGCATGACGCGGGGGACGCGCACGCGCACGGCCGAGTTCAACTGGACGCACGACCCTAACGCCGAGGCGCTCACCAAAGAATACAGGCGAGCGGCCGACCAGGCGATCTTTATCTTCGACATCAACCTCTCGCGCGAGAATCAACCGCTCAATTCGCCAAAGCTGATGGAGCAGCTCGACAATATGCTCAAAAGGGACGGACTCTCCGACCCGCAGCAGCTCATACCTCTCCTGCACGAGCTTTACATGGACGAGCGACTGCCGCTCATCGCGCGCAACCACGCCGAACGCCTCTTGAAGAGGATAGAAAATAAGGCCGTATCCGCCGCGCAATGATTTCGGGCGAGAGTCCTGGGAAGATGCCCCCTCGCGGCGTCCCAGGTGCGGGCACGGCTCGTTTCGCAAAACCTTTTCATCATCAATGCGCCGCCTCTTCCTTCTAAAATAATCATTTATCTTGCGCAAAACTTTTTGGCTCGCGCCGTCCAAACTGGCATGAGCGGGGCCCAGCGCTTTCCTTCTAGACCTGCTCAATCGAGAAAATCGAAATGACTTTCACCTGCGCGCAGAGGGGCGACGGGCTGCGATGGCGTCCCGCCGATCTCGGATCGCGCCGCTCGCCAGGACCTTCAAGCAAGGGGTGATTTCGCCACGGCCGCCCCTTGGCGTGATCTTTGCCAATCGAAAGTGGTGATGCGAAAACGCGCGGTTTAATTTATAATCACGCTCGCTAAAGTGACGACTGTGCCGCTCGCAAAACTTGAGGTCGCCCTGGGCGACTGTTCCGCCGAAGTCAATGCGCTCTACGCGCGTTGCCGCGAGGCTGCGCCCAATTACAGCGTCTCGCCGGAAGATTTCCTGGCCGCCCTGCGCGCGGCCGTCGATAAGTATTTGATCGATCATGTCAACGGCCGCGCACCCTCGGCCGACCAGGTACGTCAATTCCTGGGCGAGCTTCAAACCCAGGACCTCTACCTGGCGCTCGCCTGTGCTCAGGGGAACGAACATGCCTGGTGGGAGTTCGATCAAAGCTATCGCCCCTTCATCGAGCGCATCGCGCGACACCTCGCCAGCGCCGAGGTCGATGCCGAGGAGGTGATCGACTCGGTCTACGTCGAGCTGTTCGGCACGCGGGTCGTCGATGGCGTTCGCCAATCGAAATTTGCCACCTACACGGGGCGCGGCACGTTGCGCGGGTGGCTGCGCACGGTCGTCTGGCACGCCGTCATAGACATGCATCGCGCGCGCCGCGACGAAATCTCGGTTGACGATTGGACGGAGAGCGGAGGCGAGACGCAGGATCGGCCAGGCTGGCGCGCCGAAGCGCGCGGGGGCGAAGCCACGATGGTCGATAGGATCGCGCGCGAACGCTACCGGGCGGCGACGCTCGCGGCGCTCTCGTCGGCGATGGCCGCGCTCGACGATCACGAGAAGCTGCTGCTGCTTTATTACCACGTCGAGGGGTTGAAGCTGCGCGAGATAGCGCGACTTGTAGAAGAGCCGGCTTCGCCGCTTCGCCGCTGGTTTCAACGCCAGTCCAAGAGGCGCGCCAACGCGCCCGAGAGCCGCGTTCACGAATCGACCGTGATGCGCTGGCTGGAAAAGGTATACGCCAAAGTCTTAGACCGCTTTCGCACGGAGCTTGAGAAGAAGGGGGGCCTCAGCCCCGCCGAGATCGATGTGTGCATCGGGCTGGCGACCGAAGACCTCGCCCCGGAAGACGTGCGCCGCCACTTAAAGACAGAATCTAAAGAGGGCTTGAGCAAAGCCCAGACCGAAGAGCCGTCCATTTAGGGGAGGCGTCCGAAGGAGACGTAAGGTGCCGCGACCGAAGAGCAACAGAGACATAGAGGCCATGCGCCGTATGATCCATCAGCATTTACAAGGCAGCGCGCTGGTTGCTCCGCCCGTACTCATGGACGCGCACCTGGACGAAGATGCGCTCAACGCCTTCGTAGAGGGCCGCCTCGGCGAAACGGAAGCCAGGCCGGTCGTCAAGCATCTGGTCGCTTGCTCCTACTGCCGCCACGCCACGTCCCAACTCGTCCGCCTCGAAGCTGAAACCGGCCCC